>NZ_JAKJJY010000018.1:0-19221 GCF_022320955.1 Clostridium sp. YIM B02555
ATCTTAGCTTACTCAAATAAAAATTGCTGGTTTACTTAAATGTATTTATCTTATTCTGTTCAATTTTCAAAGATCTTCACAGTCTCGCGACTGCTTTATAATAATATCACCGTTAGCCATTATTGTCAACATTTATTTTTTATAAATTCTAAACAATTACTGCCAACTAATTCTTTTCTGTTGCTCACTTGCTGTGACAACGAATATTATAGTACCATTTTTTTTTTGATATATTATACCGCTATCTAAAATCTAAGTTAATTAAAAGCCTTTTTCTCTATATTTCTTGTTTTCTCTTAAAATATCGCCAGCAGATACACCAGGCAAAGTTAATTGCCTATAATCAAAATAATCTTAAATAATAGTATTATTTTAATATTAATCTAGAAAAGGTCATAATTTTTAGTTTGAAAACTTATTAGATATTATCCCCTATAGAAGTTATAATTATTATACGACAATATATATTATTAACTAATTTTATATTGCAATATAATTTTTATTAGGGAGATTTTAATAATGAATAGAAAATTAATTCATGTAATTTTAATATTATCTACACTTTCATTTATTGGTTGTAGTTCCACCAATAATCCATCAACAGGTTCTAGTTCTAATACTAATACTTCTTCTACAAAGCAACTTCAAACATACAATGCATCTGGCTCATCATCTGCTTCCTTTTCATTAAGTGATAGCGCAACATATTTTTGTCCTTTTATTATTGATGGAACTAATTTGATATTTCCTAATCCTGACGAAAATAATAGAATTTCAACTATTCCAAGCCCTCTTCCAAAGGATATTCTTCAAAGTAAAAACGTAACTGACTTTGCTGATTATTCTGCTGACAACATTGCATTAATAGATAAAATTATTTATTTTTCAAACGGCACAGAAAACAATGCATTAAGTTCTTACAATTTAACAGATAAAACTTACAAGAAGCTAACTACACATTCCGTTCATAATTTAATAAGCGTAAATACAAGTTTATTTTATATAAACAAAAGCGACTCCCAAAGAATATACAGTTATGATACTACAACTTCAAATAATGCATTAGTCTCTGCTGATAGTGTAGGTTCTTTTATAGTAAGCGGTGATTATATTATTTATCAAAATCTGAGCGACAATTCAAAATTATATTCTATTAAGACAGATGGAACTAACAGACAAAAACTAACTGATTACACAGCTAATAGTTTCATAGTTTATGAAGGTCAATTGTTATTTTTTAATTCGTCTGATAACAACAATTTATATTCCTTGGATCCTTCTAATCTAAATTGTAAAAGAATTTATATAATGAATGGATTTCAATTAAAGATTTTTAATAAATCTATTTATTTTATTAATGGTGATGATTCAAATAATCTATACTCATTATCTGTAGATTTGAAAAATTCAACCGCAACATATAAACCTGAGATATCTGAAGGTATAAATGATTATTATTTAACTTCTATGGGTATTTTTTATAGTCCAAGTATTAATGTTAACAATATTTACTATAAAAGCTTATCCTTATAAAATTAACTTCTTTAAAATATTTTTATATTTTAGATATAAAAATATTTTATAATTACAAAAAGATGATTAAAGATATTTACATAGTAAAATTTCTTTAATCATCTTTCTTTTCCTATAATGCATTAACCATAGTTTTAAATGTATTTCCTCTAATCATAAAATTTGGATACATATCAAACGAAGCACAGGCTGGCGATAATGTTACTATATCTCCAGATCTTGCAACACTCCTAGCCTCTTTCACCGCATCCTCCATAGTTTCAACAGTCTTTATATTTATTTTAATTTCTTGCTCTTTATATAATTTATCAAACACCTCTCTAATTTTATCCCTTGTAGCTCCAAGTAGAATCAACTCTTTTATATATGGATATCCTTCATAAGCTAGTGGTTCAAATGGTATATGCTTATCATATCCCCCTGCAATTAATATTACTTTTTCGTCAAAAGCCTTAAGGCCTGCTAGTGTTCTTGTAGGACTAGATGCTATGGAATCATTATAATACTTGACACCATCTAGTTCTCTTATAAATTCACATCTATGTTCAACACCTTCAAATGTTTCTGCTACTTTTTTCATTGACTCTATAGAGACATCTTCTTTAACTGCCAGAAATGCCGCAAGATAATTTTCAACATTATGCATTCCCTTAATCACTATATCACTCTTCTTACACACTTCTTTTCCTTCAAGATATAGTATTCCTTCTTTGAAGTATGCTCCACCCTCTATTTCTCTCTTAGAACTGAACAATTTAACATCACCTTTGGCTTCTTTTTTAAACTCATAAGTAATTTCGTTTTCTCTATTCAATACTAAAATTCCATTTGAATTCTGATATAAGAATATATTTTTTTTAGCATCTATATATTCTTGCATATCCTTATGCATATCTAAATGATTAGGTGATAAATTTGTGCATACAGCCACGTCTATTTCTTGAGTCATGGTCATAAGTTGAAAACTTGATAATTCTAATACAACCTTATCCTCTTCTTTTATACTTTCTATTTGAGAAAATAATGGAGTTCCTATATTTCCTCCAACCCAAGTTTTATAACCTTGTTCTTCTAATAATTTCGATATAATTGTTGTAGTTGTTGTCTTACCATCACTACCTGTTACCGCGTACACTTTTCCTTTAGTGTATCTTACAAACTCCTCCATTTCAGAAGTTATGTATGCACCTTCATTTTTAACTCTAATTAAAGCTTCACTATCAATTCTCATTGATGGGGTTTTAAACACTACATCAAATCCAGTAAGAGAATCTAAATAATTTTCACCAAGTTCTAATTTTACACCTTTATTAACAAAATCAGTTCCTACATCTCCAAGTTCTTCTATAGTCTTTTTGTCAAAAGCTGTTACTACTGCACCTAACTCCAACAAAAAATTTATTAAAGGAATATTGCTAACTCCTATTCCTACAACACCAACCCTTTTGCCAATAATATACTTTTTAAACTCTTCAAAATTCTTCTTCATATTTTTCCTCCATATTTAATTAACTATATAATATAACTTATTGATAAAATCCGTTCTTTTCCATTTCAATTATAACACCTTAAAACAAAAAATAAACTGACTCTTAATAAATTATTGAGCCAGTTCATTATCTTTTTTACTCTTTAAAATTCTAAACTTTTTTGTATATAATTTTCTACTTCACTTATCTTAATTCTTTCTTGTACCATAGTATCTCTATTTCTAATAGTAACAGCTCCATCTTCTAGTGTATCAAAATCAATTGTTATACAATAAGGAGTTCCTATCTCATCTTGTCTTCTATATCTTTTACCTATGCTTCCTGTTTCATCAAATTCAATATTAAACTTCTTACTTAGTTCAGCATAAACATCTAAAGCTTTTTCTGAAAGTTTCTTAGAAAGAGGTAATATAGCAGCTTTAAATGGTGCTAATGCTGGATGTAGATGTAATACTGTTCTAACATCACCATCTTCTAATTCTTCTTCATCATACGCTTCAATCAAAAATGCTAAAGTAACTCTGTCTGCACCTAAAGATGGTTCTATAACGTATGGTATATATTTCTCATTGGTTGCTTGATCCAAGTAACTTAAATCTTGACCAGAATGTTCTTGATGCTTATTTAAGTCATAGTCTGTTCTATCTGCTATACCCCAAAGTTCTCCCCAACCAAATGGGAATAGATATTCTATATCAGAAGTTGCATTTGAATAGAATGATAATTCTTCTTCACCATGATCTCTCATTCTTAAATTTTCCGGTTTAACGTTCAAATCCATCAAGAACTTCCAGCAGTAATCTTTCCAATATTTATGCCACTCTAAATCTGTTCCTGGCTTGCAGAAAAATTCTAATTCCATTTGTTCAAATTCTCTTGTTCTAAATGTAAAATTACCAGGTGTAATCTCATTTCTAAATGATTTACCAATTTGAGCAATACCAAATGGAACTTTCTTTCTTGAAGTTCTTTGAACTGCTTTAAAGTTAACAAATATACCTTGAGCTGTTTCTGGTCTTAAGAAAACTTCAGATTTAGCATCTTCAGTAACACCTTGGAATGTTTTAAACATAAGGTTGAATTTTCTTATATCTGTATAATTCATCTTTCCACATTTAGGACATACAATATTATTACTTTCAATGTACTCTTTTAGTTGTTCATTTGTCCATCCATCAGCGCTGGCTACTTCTGCTCCATTGGCTGTCATATGATCTTCAACCAATTTATCTGCTCTAAATCTTGCTTTACACTCCTTACAATCCATCAATGGATCTGAGAAACCGCCGACATGCCCTGAGGCTACCCAAACTTCTCTATTCATTAAAATAGCAGAATCCAAACCTACATTGTATGGACTTTCTTGAACAAACTTTTTCCACCATGCTTTTTTAACATTATTTTTAAATTCAACTCCTAAAGGACCATAATCCCACGAATTGGCCAATCCACCATATATGTCTGATCCAGGAAATATAAATCCTCTATTTTTGCAAAGAATTGTGATCTTATCCATTGTTTTTTCTACTGACATTATTTATCCCTCCAAAATATAATTTTATAAAATAAAAAAAGCCTTAACCACAAAGGGACGAAATTATAATTCCGCGGTTCCACCCTTCTTGGCTTAGGCCCATCTTTCTTCACTAATAATCTTACACTCAAAAGCTCCATTCATCCTAAATCAATGATGGTTTTCACCAAACACCATCTCTCTATAATTGACTTATGAATTACTACTCTTTTTCAACATGTATATTCAATTTATAAATTAATTTTAACAAAATTAATTTTTCTGTCAATATATAAAATATATTCTTAAAAAAATATAAAAAAATGGCTCCGCGAAGAGGACTCGAACCTCCAACCTATCGGTTAACAGCCGAGTGCTCCACCATTGAGCTATCGCGGAACGTCATTACTTAATCTATTATATCAGTTTTTTTTAATTATGCAACCCTATTTTTCATTTTTTATTTGAATACGAACCTATGTTTTTGTCTAAACTTATAACAAACAATAATTTAGGAGGAAATGTATGAATAAAGTATATCTTATAGGTAGAATAACTAGAGATTTAGAACTTCAGTACTTTGGAAATGGAGAAAGATCTTATGTAAAATTCACTTTATCTGTGGATGAATACAATCCAACTTCAAAAGAGCCTTCAACTAATTTTATTGATATTGTTGCTTTTGATAAAAAAGCTGAGATTCTATCTAAGTATGTTGCTAAAGGTCATAAACTATCAATAGAAGGTAAAATTAAAACAGGTAGCTATTTAGATAAAAACAATATAAAAAAATACACAGTTGATGTAGTTCTAGATAACTTTGACTTTATTGATAATAAGTCAAATGTAATATAAAAAAATAAGGTAGAAAATTCTTCTACCTTTTATTGTTTTCCAATATTATTTTTAAATAAAAAAAATGGCTCCGCGAAGAGGACTCGAACCTCCAACCTATCGGTTAACAGCCGAGTGCTCCACCATTGAGCTATCGCGGAACGTCATTACTTAATCTATTATATCAGCTTTTATTAATTTTGCAACCCTTTTTTTATTTTTATTATAAATTTATTTTCTAAATTCAAAAATTATTGACAATTCCCCAAATCTCTTACTATAAATTCAAGCTTAATCCCTAACAAACTTAACTTTTCAAAAGTCAGCCTTTCTCCTTAGCATTCAAGTGCAAAAAAATAAGGCAGAATACCTTCTGTCTTTAGCAAATCACAATTTTCTATTTTCAAACAAAAAAATGGCTCCGCGAAGAGGACTCGAACCTCCAACCTATCGGTTAACAGCCGAGTGCTCCACCATTGAGCTATCGCGGAACGTCATTACCTAATCAATTATATCAGTTTCTCAAAATTTTGCAAGCTTTTTTAATAAATTAAACAAAAAAGATTCATATATACTCGAAATATATATAAACCCTTTTGTTTAACTATATCTACATATCTTTAATATACTTAAATCAAATTACTTCTGAGGTCTCATTGTTGGGAATAATATAACATCTCTAATTGATGCTGAGTCAGTTAAGAACATTACAAGTCTATCTATTCCCATTCCCATTCCACCTGTAGGAGGCATACCTGTTTCTAGAGCACTCATAAATTGTTCATCTAACATATATGCTTCATCATCACCAAGTTCTCTTTCCTTAGCCTGTTGTTCAAATCTTTGTCTTTGAACTATAGGATCATTTAATTCTGAATACGCATTACAAATTTCTCTTCCAAATACAAATCCTTCAAATCTTTCAGTAAATTCAGGATTTCCTCTCTTTTTCTTTGTAAGAGGTGATATTTCTACTGGATAATCTGTTATAAATGTAGGCTGAATCATATTAGCTTCACCAAATTCTTCATATAACATATTTAATACTTCACCTTTAGTTACTGTATCTAATGGTTTAGCAAATTCTAAATGCTTTTCTTTAGCTATAGCTTGAGCTTCTTCATCGGATTTAATTTGATTAAAATCTACTCCCGCATATTCTTTTACTGCATCCACCATAGTTATTCTTCTCCAAGGTGGCTTGAAATCTATTTCAGTTCCTTGATAATTAACTTTAGTAGTTCCATTTACCTTTTCACATATATGCGCAACCATATTTTCTGTAATTTCCATCATATCATTATAATCCGAATATGCTTCATATAATTCAATTGCTGTAAATTCAGGATTATGTCTAACCGACATACCTTCGTTTCTAAAATTTCTTCCTATTTCATATACTTTTTCAAAACCAGCAACTATCAATCTCTTAAGATATAACTCTGTTGCAATTCTTAAGTACATATCAATATCTAAAGTATTGTGATGAGTGACAAACGGTCTAGCCGCTGCTCCACCAGCTATAGCTCCAAGTATTGGAGTTTCTACTTCTACAAAACCTTTATTATCTAAAAATTCTCTCATAGCTGAAATAATTTTACTTCTCTTTATAAAAGTCTCTTTTACTTCTGCATTTGTAATTATATCAACTTCTCTTTGTCTATATCTTAAATCTGGATCTTTTAATCCATGCCATTTTTCTGGAAGTGGCTTTAAAGATTTACATGTTAATTCAAAAGTATTTACATTTACAGATACTTCCCCTGTTTTTGTTGTAAACACTTCACCTGTCGCTGCAACCCAGTCACCTAGATCAAATGCCTTGTATTGCTTTAAATTCTCTTCTCCAACTTTATCAATCTTTAAGAATAATTGTATCTTTCCATCTTTATCGTGTATATCTGAAAATACAACTTTCCCTTGACCTCTTTTAGACATCAGTCTTCCTGCAACTGTTACTTCTTTTCCTTCTAATTCGTCATAGTTTGCCTTAACTTCTTCTGATGTATGAGTTCTGTTTACTTTATATACATCAAAAGGATCTTTTCCGGCATTTTGTAGCTCTGCTAGTTTAGTTCTTCTCAATCCTTCTTGTTCATTATATTGAGACTCTAATTCCTGCATGCTCATTTCTTCTGTTGACATAATGTACCTCCAATTAATTTCTACTTATTCCCAATATCTCGAATTTATTAATTCCATCAGGAACTGCTACTTCTATTATTTCACCAACTTTTTTGCCTACTAAGGCTTTTCCAACTGGTGATTCATTTGATATTTTAAAATTCATAGGATCCGCTTCAGCTGAACCTACAATTAAATACTCAACTTCTTCGTCAAATTCATAGTCTTTAACTTTAACTTTTGCTCCAACTGAAACAATATCACTTGGAATTTCTGATTCATCAACAACCACTGCATTTTTTAACATGTTTTCTAATTGAATTATTCTTCCTTCTGTAAATGCCTGATCGTTTTTAGCTTCATCATATTCTGAATTTTCACTTAGATCTCCATATCCTAATGCAATTTTAATTTTTTCAGTTATTTCTTTTCTTTTTACAGTTTTTAAATATTCCAATTCACCTTCTAATTTTTTAACACCTTCATAAGTCATTACATATTGTTTTGTTTGGCTCATATACTTTACTCCCCTTTAAAACCTTCTATAATTTTTTAATTAATAACTATGTTCATTATTTTATATTTATTAAAACACTCCTTAATCAGTCAAAAAATACGTTATTAATATATATTCCCAATAAGATAACCTTAATTACTAAATAACTTAAACAATTTTTGTTTCCAACTGACATTTAACTAATTATAAATCAGCATATTTGATATGTCAATAAATCCTAAAATAAAGCAACAACCATCTTTCCCTCAGATTTATAAAATAAATATAAGTACTATTAATATTATAATATCAACAATTTATTTTTTAATTCACATTTGAAATAATTTTTTTAAATATTATAATATTATAGTTCTTCCATATATTTAATTAATACTTCAATTACTTTCTTACTATCATCTATTGTATTAATTTGATTTCTTATTTCAGTACATTTAGGAAGGCCTTTTATATACCACGACGCATGTTTTCGCATTTCTCTTATGGCCTTAAATTCTCCATCATATTTAATCGCTAGATTATAATGTTTAAGGCACATTTCAATTTTTTCTTTATTTGAAACTTCTGAAATAGCCTCTCCTTTTAGTGCACTGTTTATCTCTCTAAATATCCATGGATTCCCTTGGCTTCCTCTAGCAATCATTATTCCATCACAATTTGTTATCTTTTTTATCTTAATAGCATCTTCAGTTGAGAACACATCGCCATTACCTATTACAGGTATAGAAACGGTATCTTTAACTTTTTTAATTATATCCCAGTCTGCAACCCCTTGATACATTTGTTTTCTTGTTCTTCCATGAACAGTAATTGCATCGGCTCCTGCTTCCTCCATAATATTTGCAAATTCTACAGCATTAATATTATCTTCATCAAATCCTTTTCTGAATTTAACTGTAACAGGTTTCTTTGAAATCTTCTTTATCGCCTTTACAATATCATATGCAAGATTAGGCTCCTTCATCAATGCAGATCCTTCTCCATTTTTAACTATTTTGGGCGCAGGACACCCCATATTGATATCTATAATACAAATATCATCTCTATCATTTAAATATTGTTCACATATACTTGCCATTATTTCTGGTTCTCTGCCAAAGATTTGTACCGCAACTGGTTTCTCTTCCTCAGCTATTCTAAGCAATGTCTGAGTATTCTCACTTCCATAATATAATGCTTTAGCACTAACCATTTCAGTATAAACCAATCCACATCCCATTTCCTTGCATAATCCTCTAAATGATATATCTGTTACACCAGCCATAGGTGCTAAAAACACATTATTATCAAAGGTTAAATTACCTATTTTCATTCAGAATTTACTCCTTAAATTTAGCAATTCGCCATTTCTTTATTTTTTTCGTACAAAATCTTTAATCCCTCTAATGTTAAATCCGAATCAACCTTGTCAATAACATCAGTTTCTTTAGCTATTAAATTCGCTAATCCCCCTGTAGCTAATACAAATGGTTCTTCTTTATATTTAGAAGTCATCATTTCCTTCTTCATTTTTCTAACTATATATTCAACTTGCCCAATATATCCATATAAAATTCCCGCTTGCATACTTGATACTGTATTTTTACAAATAATTCCCTTAGGTATTTCAAGCTCTACTCTAGGAAGCTTCGCAGCTCTTTCAAACAATGCGTCTGCTGAAATTCTAATTCCTGGACATATGCACCCTCCAAGATAATCTCCATTTTCTCTTAGTGCACAAAAGGTCGTAGCTGTTCCAAAATCTATTATAATTACAGGCCTTTTATAAATTTCGTAAGCCGCAACAGAATTTACTATTCTATCAGCTCCAACTTCTTTTGGATTATCATATTTAATGTTTATTCCCGTCTTTATTCCCGGTCCTACTATTATAGGTTCATGATTAAAACATTTTTTTAACATATTCTCTAAAGAATGCATTATGTTAGGAACAACAGATGAAACTATAACTCCTGTAATATCTTTTGGATTTATATTACCAAGATTAAATAACTGCATAACCTGTATACTATACTCATCAGAAGTTTTATTCCCTCCACTTGAAATACGCCAACTCGCTATGTATTTATTTCCATCATGTACTCCTAAAACAATATTTGTATTACCTGCATCAACAAGCAAGATCATAGAAAGCACCACCTTAATATAGTTAAATTAAAAGCAGCCCAAAGAGCTGCCTTAATTTAGAAAATAACAATATAATTTTAACAATTTTAATATATTTGTCAAGTGTTTATATCTTGCTTAAATACCATAAAACTATTTATTTATAATAACTAAATTTTCAAAGTATTAATTAAACTATCTTACCTAAAATAAACCTAATATTTCTCCATCTTTTAAGACATCCATTTTATTTGCAGCTGGTACTTTAGGAAGACCTGGCATAGTCATTATATCTCCTGTCTGAACAACAATGAATCCTGCGCCATTAGATACCCTAACTTCCTTAACTGTTATATCAAATCCATTAGGTCTAGCTAAAAGACTCGGATTGTCTGACAGTGAATATTGAGTTTTAGCCATACAAATAGGCAACTTATCTAATTCAAACTTTTCTAATTCTGCAATCTGCTTCTTAGCCGCCAATGTATAATTAACCTTATCTGCACCATATATTTCCCTGGCAATTGTCATTATTTTATTTTCTATAGACTCTTCTTTACTATATATAGGAGCAAATTTAGAATCATTATTCTCAAGTATATTTAATACTATATTTCCAAGTTCTATTCCGCCTTCTCCTCCTTTAGCCCATACATCACAAAGAGCTACCTGAACGCCCATTTTATTGCAGAACTCTTTAATAAATTCGACTTCTTCATTACTATCAGTAATAAATTTATTTATTGCGACAACTGGTTTAACGTTGAATTTCTTAATATTTTCTATTTGCTTTTCTAAATTAGTTATCCCCTTTGACAACGCTTCAACATTAGGAACATTTAATTCAGCCTTAGCTACTCCACCATGATGTTTTAATGCTCGTATTGTTGCAACTATGACAACACATTCTGGTGTTAAATCTCCATATCTGCATTTAATATCAAAGAACTTTTCAGCACCTAAATCAGCACCAAATCCTGCTTCTGTAATTACAACATCTCCAAGTTTTAATGCAAGTTTAGTTGCCATTATAGAATTGCAGCCATGCGCAATATTAGCAAATGGTCCCCCATGTATTAATGCTGGAGTATTTTCTAACGTTTGAACTAAATTAGGTTTAATAGCATCCTTCATTAACAATGCCATAGCACCTTGAACTTCTAATTCTTTAGCATAAACAGGTGCCCCCTCTAAATTATAAGCAACCACAATATTTCCCATTCTTTGTTTTAAATCTTCTAAATCACTTGCTAAGCATAATATAGCCATTATTTCAGATGCAACAGTTATATTAAAGCCATCTTCTCTAACAAATCCATTTACTTTTCCGCCCATTCCAACAACAATATGTCTAAGAGCTCTATCATTCATATCCATAACTCTTTTAAAAACAATTCTTCTTGAATCAATACCTAAAACATTTCCTTGATGGATATGATTATCTATAGCTGCTGATAATAAATTATTAGCTGATGTAATGGCATGCATATCACCAGTAAAATGAAGATTGATATCTTCCATCGGAACTACTTGAGCATAACCTCCACCTGCCGCACCACCTTTTACACCAAAAACAGGTCCTAATGATGGTTCTCTTAATGCTATTACAGCATTCTTTCCTAGTTTATTCATTGCCTGACCTAAACCTACAGTAACTGTTGACTTTCCTTCTCCAGCTGGAGTTGGGTTTATAGCTGTAACTAAAACCAGTTTCCCATTCTTATTATTTTTAACTTTCTCATAGACGTCTAAGGATATTTTGCATTTATATTTTCCATAATACTCTATATCCTCTTCGCAAAGTCCTAATTTTTCTGCCACATTTTTTATCGGCTCCATCTTTGCCTCTTGTGCAATTTGAATGTCACTTTTCATTTAAGTTTCCTCCTAATATAACCAAGAATCAATTTAGTGTATTTCCATTATATCACTTCACTTTAGCTAATAAAAGTTCTTTCGAATAATTAATATGTTTTTCACCAAAACATTCGTGTTTAGATAAATCTTTTTATCTAATCTAATATTTTTTTCATATAGATAATAATATATTTTCAAAATAAACCCAATCTAACTTATAAAAAAAGTTATTTCAAACATTTATATTTTGAAATAACTTTTTACTAATAAATTTTTTAATTACTTACAAAAATTTCTTCAAATTCTCGTGCATCAAGTTTTTCCTTCTCAATTAAAGCTTGCGCAACAGCATGCAATTTATCTTGATTTTCCTTTAAAAGACTTTCTGCCTTTTCATAAGCTTCATCTATAAATTTCTTTATTTCTTTATCTATTCGTGCTCCAATTTCCTCACTAAAATCTCTTACTTTACCAAAATCTCTACCAATGAAAACTTCATCATGACCCGCAGTGTTATAAGATATTGTACCTATTTCTTCACTCATACCATAATCCATAACCATGCTTTTAGCTATATGACTAGCTCTATCAATATCATTTTTTGCACCAGTACTAATATCACCCAAGATTAATTTTTCAGCTACTCTTCCACCTAAAAGGCCAACCATTTCATCTTTAAGTTTTGACTTCGATGTATAAGAAGTATCTTCTTTTGGAAGATGCATAGTATACCCACCTGCTCTTCCTCTTGGAATAACACTTATTTCATGAACTGGATCACAGTTTGGAAGTAATCTCATTACAACTGCATGCCCAGCTTCGTGGTATGCTGTCAGCTTTCTATCATGCTCTGTTATTACTCTACTCTTCTTTTCAGGTCCTGCAATTACTTTAGTTATTGCTTCTTCCATTTCCTGCATTGAAATTTGTTGCTTATCTCTTCTAACAGCAAGCAAAGCTGCTTCATTTGTTAAATTTTCTAAATCTGCTCCTGAAAAACCTGGTGTTCTTTTAGCAAGAATATCTAATTTAACATCCTCTCTAAGTGGTTTCTTTCTTGTATGAACTTTAAGAATTTCTTCTCTTCCTTTCACATCAGGGGCACCAACAATTACTTGTCTATCAAACCTTCCAGGTCTTAATAATGCTGGATCTAAGATATCAGGTCTATTTGTTGCTGCTATCATAATAATCCCTTCATTAGCACCGAAACCATCCATCTCAACAAGAAGTTGATTTAATGTTTGCTCTCTCTCATCGTGCCCTCCACCTAGTCCAGCACCTCTTTGTCTTCCAACTGCATCAATTTCATCTATGAAAACTATACATGGTGAATTCTTCTTAGCTTCTTCAAATAAACTTCTAACTCTAGATGCACCTACACCTACAAACATCTCAACAAAATCTGAACCTGATATACTAAAGAAAGGAACTCCAGCTTCTCCAGCTATCGCTTTTGCAAGCAAGGTCTTTCCTGTTCCCGGAGGACCTACTAATAATACCCCTTTAGGTATTCTTGCTCCCATCTTTATATATTTTGCTGGTAGCTTAAGAAAATCAACAATTTCTTCAAGTTCTGCCTTTTCTTCATCAGCACCTGCTATATCATTAAATGTTACTGTTTGGGTATCAGGAGTTACCATTTTAGCTTTACTTTTACCAAAATTCATAACGCCCCTTCCGCCACCTCCACCTTGTGACTGTTGAGTAAAGATGAATAAAAATATAAATATCATCACTGCCATTAATATAAATGGAAGTAATGTAGCTATCCATGTTGCATTATTAGATGGTTTCTCAAAAGTTACTTTAACATCAGACTTAGGTTGTTTTTCCATCAATGATCCAACCAACTCACTTGGAGCATAAGTTGTAAAAGTTTTGCTATCAGTAGTTCTTCCCTCTATTGTCATACTATCTTCTTTGACAACAATACTTTCTATTTCATTGGCATTCCATTTCTGTACGAATGCACTATATGCCATATCACTAGACCCTTTTCCTGTTTGATACATTGTAACCGCTGCTAGAATTAACATAACAGAACATACAATCCATACAGCCGCACTTGAATATTTTTTCATTCAAGGCCCCCCTCTCTCATCATATTTAAAATTTTACCATATCAATATTTTTATTACAATAAATTTAAACTGTCTATTTGTTGTATACCTCTGGTTTTAATATTCCTATAAAAGGTAAGTTTCTATATTTCTCCGCATAGTCTATTCCATAACCTACTATGAATCCATCAGGCACTTCAAATCCAATATACTTAACATCTAAATCTACCTTTCTTCTAGCCGGTTTATTTAACAACGAAATTATTTCTATGCTGTTGGCATTTCTTGCACGCAAATACTTAAGCAGATAAGATAAAGTAATTCCTGTATCAACAATATCTTCAACTAATAAAATATCCTTACCTTCAATGCTGTTATCTAAATCTTTTAAAATTCTTACAACACCAGATGTTTCTGTAGAACTTCCATAGCTTGAAACAGCCATAAAATCTATCTCACACAGAACAGAAATGTTTTTAATTAACTCTGCCGCAAACAATACTGAACCCTTCAATATACCAACTACAACTAAATTCTTCCCCTCATAATCGTTACTTATTTCACTTGCAAGTTCTTTAATACGTTTATTCAAAACGTCTTCCGAAAATAATATTTCTTGTATATCCTGTTTCATAATTCTAATATTCCTTTCTTTCAACAACTACTTTTAATATATTTCCACTTTTATCTGTAATTTTATATTCTTCAGAGATTTTTATTCCAATAATCCAAGCAATTTTATTATCAAAACATAAAATAGGGATACTATCTCTTTCATCTTTAGGTATTTTCATATCAATAAAAATGTCTTTTACTTTCTTATTTCCAGTCATGCCTAAAGGAATAATTTTATCACCATTTCTTCTATTTCTCATTGAAATATTATTCTTAATTTTATCAAAATCAAAATATTTTGTGAATTTATTTTGATTTGAAATTATCTGACTCATTTCATAGTCAGTAATAACTTCGAATTTAACTATAAAATTATCTAATATAATTTCATTTGCATTTATATTGTTTTTTTCTAAAATTATATCTTCTATTTTATTATCTATATGATACTTTTCTACTTTACTTTTTATGTATATATCTCCATAGATATTCTCAGCATAAATACCATTAGGTAAATGTATCAACTTTCCTGAATTCTTTTTTGCTAAATGAAAAATTTCATATATATGCTTCATCTCAAAATCATAATTTGACTTAGAATATTTTATTAGTGCATTTCTTAACACTCTTGTTGCTATAGGCTCTTCTTCAATAAATATTTCCTTTTTTATTATAAAATAAGCACTATCCTCTATACAATATTTATTGTATAAACTTAAAGCTAAATTTTCAATTAATTCATTGTCCTTTTGTAATAATAAAGCCATTCTATTCAAAGCATCTATTATGTCCTCATTAAAATTTTCTTTCATATATGGTAATATATCTAATCTTATTTTATTTCTGTTATAAATCCTTTCAAAATTTGTTTTATCAATTCTTGGATTTAATTTTTTTAATTCTATATATTCTTCTACTTCACTTCTTGATAAACATAAAATTGGTCTTATTATCTTTCCATCTCTTGAAGCTTTAATTCCTCCAAGCCCATCGAGTCCTGTTCCTCTCATAAGTCTAAATAAAATTGTTTCAGCTTGATCATTTGCATTGTGTGCAGTTGCAATTTTGTTAAAGCCCTCTTTTTCTGAAATTTCTTCAAAGAAATCATATCTAGCCTTTCTTCCTGCCATTTCAGATGATAATCTATGTTCTTTAGCATAAATATTTATATCTAAACGTCTAACAAAACATTTTATCCCCATCGCATTGCAAATATCAATTACATATTCTTCATCACCAATTGCATCTGCCCCTCTCAAAAGGTGATTTAAATGCGCAGCTGCTATCTCAATATCTAATTCTTGTCTTAACTCCAGCAAAATATTCAAAAGACACAAAGAATCTGGGCCACCAGAGAGAGCAACTAAAATCTTATCCTTACTTTTTAATAACTTATTATCTCTAATATAAGATAGTACTTTTCTGTCCAAAAATAAACACTCCTATTATTATATAATACTGCATAATATATTTTACGCATATATTTTTCCAATGTAAACATTATTGCCTTAATTTTTTTCTGCAAACCTTTTTAATATAAATTATAAAAGCTGTTTCAAAACTAATAATACACTAAAGTTTTAAAACAGCTATTTATAATATCTCATAAAATAGGAAAATAACAATACTCCTTAGCTATCCAAATAAATTTTTGAAACTATTACTGTCATATCATCTTTAACTATGCCTCCACTTAATTTCTTCGCTCTATTTAATATTTTTTCAGATAGTTCTCTAGGACCCGCATTAACATTCTTTAAATACTCTTCAATCCAACTTACTTCTCCAAAGCTATACCTTTCAATATCTAAAACACCATCACTTATATTTACCAATATATCACCAGGCTTTAAAACTTCTTTTATTCTTTCAACCTCCACCTCATCTACAAGTCCCAATGGCAAATTCTTTGAATTAATAACCTTCACCTCACTCCCTCTCTTAATAAAGCTTGAGACTGCACCTATTTTCACAAAAACGCCTTGACCAGTATATAAATCAATTTTACTCAAGTCCAATGTCGCATATTTTTCATTTTCTACAAATCTCATTCCCATTATAGAATTAACTGTATTTACTGTTATGTTTTCATCAAATCCAGCCTCCATAAGTTTTTCTACTAAATCAACAGTTGATTTACTTTCTTCCTTCGCCTCTGGACCAAAACCCATTCCATCACTTAAAATCGTCATATATGATCCATCAACAACTCTTCCAAAACTATAACTATCTCCTATTTCCTTTTCTCCACTTTTAGGTTCAACAGATACATAAGAGACCATACGATATTTGGGTTTTTCTTCTATTGTTATAATACGTTGATTTGTTTCAGTATCGATACTACTTCCATCATCTCCTATACGAACTCTAATATTAAGATTATTGTTTAACAATGATACTATATTTTTTTCACAATAATTAAAATTCTCATAATCATTCATATTTATTCTAATTTTACTTCTACCATTTTTATCCACATAACAAAAAACGTCACTATAATTTATTAAATTTTTATTCAAAATTCGTTTTGTTATACCTTCTAATTCTACATCAATATTAACTTCTTTCTTAAAGCTACCTAGAAGATCGTTTAAGGTTCGAGATATATTGGATATATGTTCTGATAATATCTCCCTCCCCTCTGCCAACCTGTTTTTTATTGTTTCATTTACATTATAATTATTTACAATTGATTCAGCACATTTCAAAATCGTAAAATTTTTAATACATTTTTTTTGTAAATATTCTGGTATTTCTAAATTTCCCTCCTCACATCTTTGTATTAGTATTTGAAATGCATTAAATGTCTGATGAAAATCTTTTTTCCAGCATAAAATCCTATTCTCACAGTTGCAACAACTTCTATCTGCTAAATTCTCTACTAAAGCACTTCCTTTCGATTTAATCAATAAATTTTCATTATCATTAGTATTGAGTAAGCACTTTGACACATTTGCCAGTACATTTGTTAATTCTTTTAACTTAAAAGTAAATTCCTCTTTCATTGAATTCAATTGAATTTCCCCTAAAGATGCCTTTTTTACATATGGATTTATCTCAATTTCAATACTTTCATATATAAGCTTTGGTATGCATAAGAATAAAAAAGAACTAGCTAAGACCTCAACAGCCAACTTTAAGGTTACTGAATTTGAATATAACGCCAGTGCAGAATAAATTATTATACTTGAAAGTATTGAAAATATTTTTCCTGTATCTTTAAATATTCCAATTATCAGTCCTCCAACACCAAAAAAAGCCACACTATACATCATGTTATTAGATGCAATCCCAATCATTATTCCCATTAAAACTCCAATCATAGCTCCATATGTAGCTCCTCCTATATAGGCAATTACCAGAACTAATGTTAATGCACATATATTTCTTATTGAATAATCAACAAAATCAACGTTTCCTATCCCTGCAATTAATAAGCATAAAAATATACTTATACTAACTAACTCTTCAGAGGAATATAAATAACTAGTATTAATTACTTCTATAGAATTTATCGCATATTTTATAACATAATATATTGGTACAATAATTAATGTTTCTATTATGCTCAAAGTTATATCTATTCCCAGTTCATATTTATTAATCCAAAGACCATAAAAAAAGAAACTGATTAAAATGATAATAAAACCTATTAACTCCCTCTTTCTTTTCCTTGTTGTTGGTATAGAAGTATAATATATCATTATTAAAAATACAGAGGTTACATATGCATATCCATCTGTTAATAGATTATTTATTGATAAATATCCCATGGCAATTCCCGTTGCTGCTGCAAAATTGTCTTTTTTATTTCCCTTTGTAACAATAGCTATTAAATAAGCTAATCCAATCGGAGCTATTCCACTTCTATCTGATTGATTTAATAACAAACTTACTCTTCCAAGTAAAATCCCAGCTATCAAAATAGTGCATAATCTTACTAAAGATGTTTTTATCCCTATGTTCCTTTTTACATTTGTCACTTTGCTTATCTCTTGATATTTGTCTACACCTAACCCATACTGCACATCAGCTCGCCTCATTTCCAAATAATGTAATATGATTATAGCATCTATATTTTACGATATATGTCATAAGGTGTTTCACTAATTAAAAATTCGTTGGACAACTTCATCTAAAATTCACTAATATACAATTATTTAATATGTTATTTTCCTTATCATAAATTTTACTAAAAACTCTGTGCACCTCCATGAAAAAGCGGGTATACAGGTTAATTTATAATTTTTTACTCCACATAATTATTTTGTCGTTAATCTTGCCTTATTAGTAGTTTATATATAATTATTTTTTCATAAAAATAAAAAAGCATGAATAGTACCCTACACCTATTCAAACTTCTCTTACTAACCGCAACAAAACGACCACGCTGTTTATTTATTGACACTTATAAATTATCAAATGACGAAATTACTTTATAACTTTTTGCAAATATACTTAATAACAAAAAAAGACTTAAGCTTTTGCTTAAATCTTTTGGTGCCGAAGACCGGAATCGAACCGGTACGGTGTTTAACCACCGCAGGATTTTAAGTCCTGTGCGTCTGCCAG
>NZ_JAKJJY010000018.1:19317-131187 GCF_022320955.1 Clostridium sp. YIM B02555
GGAATCGAACCGGTACGGTGTTTAACCACCGCAGGATTTTAAGTCCTGTGCGTCTGCCAGTTCCGCCACTTCGGCACAATTTGCTATCAACTAAGTGTCAACAACAAAGCTAATTATAATATATAATTATTATACTGTCAACATCTTTTTATTATAAAAAATATATGATGTAATTCAAATCAAAATTTATAATAAATCAAACAAATTAATTAGTGCAGAACAAGTTTTAAAGCATACACTTACAAACTATATTCTGCACATCAAATTCAAAATAATTCCATCTATAAATATTTATTGCAACTAAAAAATCTAATAACCTTTCTTTCCACCTTTTCCCTTAAATTCTTGATGCTTCTTTACATCCTGCATTCTTTCTTCACTATCCTTTAAGAATTTAGACATAATATCTTCAAAGTTCCCTGAATTAGAAGGTTTCTTCTTATCAGTTGCCTTCCAATCAATTTCTGCTGGTTTAACTGATTTCCTTTGAACATTTGCTTGTTTTATTGAAAGACTAATTTTCCCATTGTCATCTATTGAGATAACTTTTACCTTCACTTTATCTTGCTCGTTAAGATGCTCCCTAATATCCTTTACGTAAGAATCTGCAACTTCTGAAATATGAACTAATCCAGTTTTGCCTTCAACTTCAATAAAAGCTCCAAAATTCGTAATGTTTATCACTGTGCCCTCTACTATGTTTCCTGCCAATAAGGTCATGTTTAAAAGACTCCTCCTTAAATTTTAAAATATATAAATTATAAGAACAAACTAAATTATAAGTATGTTCTTTAATTAGAAATGCAATTTAATAGTTACTATAATTATCGAGCTTTACACATCTTTCTATATACTAAAAGCTAATTAGAATTTTTATTTGTTGTCTCACTATTAACAACTTTTTCGCCAGGTTTAATCATCCCAAGCCTCTCCCTTGCCAATTTTTCAAGATAATCAGGAGAATCGGAATTGATTTTTTCAGCCTCATCCTGAAGTCTTTGGTTTTTTTGATTAATCTCATCTAATTGCAGTTGCTTACTATCTATTTCTTTTTGAATCCTACTTATTGTTATACTTTGCCTAATGTAACTAAACGCAAAGAACACAATAAATCCAACAATTATTACTCTTTTTAATATTAACTTTTTTTTCATCTATAGAACCTCTATTTTGTAAATTCTCTTAAATCTATTGTAATCACTATATTGCTATTATTCAAGTAATTTTTTCTTATTTCTTTCTATCAGCAATTTTATACGCAATCATTTTTAATGGATACCTTATATTTTTTAATAGTATTCTAATTAATTTATAAAATAACTTAGCTATTATTATTTCACTTTTATAAAAATATTTACTTAGAAGTCTAAAGTATAATAAAGTAGAAATCACTATAAACATATATACATACGGAGTTAAAAAAGCATAATTAATATATAAGAGAAAAGAAAATACTATCAACGCAATAAGTACACAAAAAAGCATATCTTCTATCACATTCAATATTTTAAAAGAATTTAGTCCTCGTATCACTCTATATATATCAAATAATATTCCCGTTATAATACCTCCAATTACACTATAAATAACAAGATTGATCTGCATATTTAATTCTAATGGCATACTACTACCTACTTAAATAATTTACTTATTATAGTTTCATTACTTTTTTTAGATACCTTCCCATTATAAACTACAGATCCAATATTTCCAGCTATTATAACGTCACCATTCTGCACATCTAACTTATTCATTTTTAGATCTTCTCCCTTAATAGTTAAATTACCTAAACTAGTGGTTAAATCAATTTTTAATTCATCAAAACTTATAACTTCAATTACACCACTTAAAGTTAATTTTTTTCTATTCTCTAAAAATAAATTACATCTATTATCTTCAACTTTATTTTCCACTTTTTTCTCCATTAAAGATTCCTCCATTTATTTTTTCTTATATAATATATGTTTGTCTATTTCAATTTAGAATTCAGAACCTTTAATAAGTTAAGTATTTTTTATTTCTTACGTAAAAAGAGTAGATAAGCATTTCACTTTTTCTACTCCTTATCTTCTTCCCCTTCAATAATCACATACATTTCTTTTGCATCTTCTTTTTTAACATGTTCAGCTATGTTAATTATCTCAGCTTTTAAAATCCTATTTGCAAATGTTATTTGAATAATATCTCCTTCTTTTACTGATGTAGAAGGTTTTGCCTGCTTATCATTTATCAATATTCTCCCGCTTTCACATACTTCCTTAGCAACAGTTCTTCTCTTTATGATACGCGATACTTTTAAATATTTATCTAGCCTCATACTTTTCTCCTTTATTAAAAGAACCCGAGAAAACTCGGGCTCACATTTACGCTGTGTAAATTTAATTTTATTACTTATTTACTTTATCTTTAAATTCTTTACCAGCTTTGAATACTGGAACTGTAGTTGCAGGAATTTTTATAACTTCCTTAGTTCTAGGATTTCTTCCTTCTCTAGCAGCTCTTTCTCTTGTTTCAAAAGTTCCAAATCCAACTAATTGAACTTTTTCACCCTTTTCTAGTGCTTCTTCAACACTTTCAATTAAAGCCTTTAGCGCTAATTCTGCATCTTTTTTTGTTAATTTACTTTTTTCTGCCATGCTAGTAATTAATTCTGCTTTATTCACAATAACATCCTCCTTAAAAATCCAGTTTTATATTTTTAACTGTTTTCTTTATGTACTAAATTGCACCTCTTTATTATATAACCTCTTTAGCTAACCGTCTATAGAAAAACGCTTTCTTTTGCTACATATAACTAAATAATCCAATAAATCGTTACAATATAGTTCTTTTATAAAGTATTATTCTGCATAAATTAGAAAATTCCTTTATTAAATTGAAATATTAATCTATTTTTTTTGAAATTTCCCAAAGTTTATCCATTTCATCCAAACTTGTGTTAGTTAATTCAATGTTTTTTTCCTTTGCAACGCTTTCAATATAAGCAAATCTTTTTATAAACTTGTCTATAGTATAATTTAATGCCACTTCTTCATCAACCTTTAAAAATCTAGCAACATTAACACATGAAAATAGTAAATCTCCAACTTCTTCTGTTATTTTCTCCACATTTTCTGTATTATATACATCAATTACCTCTTTAAGTTCTTCTTTTACCTTATTTATTGCAAAACTTATATCTTCAAAATCAAATCCAACTTTTTTTGCTTTTTCTTGAACTTTGTGAGCTCTTAAAAGTGCTGGCAACCCTTTTGTTATTCCATTCATTTCTTCTGTAATAGTATTATACCCTTTTTCTTTTTTCTTTAAATCATCCCACTTTACTAATACTTCTTCTGAAGAGTTCAATTCACTAGATCTTTTAAAAACATGCGGATGTCTGCTTATCATCTTATCACAAATTGCTCCTATAACGTCATTTATATCAAAATATCCATCCTCTTTGCCTATAGATGCATGAAAAACAACTTGCAGTAATACATCTCCTAATTCTTCAATTAATGAATCATCATCAGCTTGATCTATTGCATCTATAACCTCATAACTTTCTTCTACTAAAGATTTCTTAAGAGATTCGTGAGTTTGTTCTCTATCCCATGGACAACCATTTTCTCCCCTTAATATCTCTATTATATCTAAAAGATCATTAAAATCTTTTTTATTATTCATATCTTTTGGAATGTATACTGATGTTAAATAATCTATATCTTCTTGCATATCTAATTCAAACAAAGGAATTTTTCTTATGCTTTCTTGACCCTTTATACCTGCTGCTCTTACATAATAAATATCTGTTTCATCATTATATTGATCAAGCAATTTCAACTTAACTTCTGAGGCTATTAATTGATTATATACCTGTGTTATAATCGTTCCTATACGCTTATCTAATATTTGATTTCCAATATCAAATGCATCTATAACTTTCAATCCTTCAATTGGATCTATTTTTATGCTTTCAATCATAGCATCAATAAAACTCACAGCTGGTATTATCTTATATTCCACGTTGTTCTCTTTACATAATTCTATTAAATTAAATACTGATTTTTCTGCTACTAATGGATGTCCTGGCACCCCATATATTAAATCTCCTAAACTATTATGCTTCACAAGCAAATCATTAGCTATGTTTAAATACACTTCATCAAAATTTTCTGTATTTTCATAAACATTATCATATGTTTCAAACTTAATTCCTTTTTCAATTAAGTAGTCAACTGTTGGATGCTTTTCTGTTCTTAAGAAAATATTTTTAGTATTTTCAAATTCATATACAGTTCCTATAGTTAATGCATCTTTATCTCCTGGTCCTAATCCCACTATTTTAATCATCAGATTACTCTCCTTTTATCTTCTTTTAAATCTATTCTTTATTTCACTAACATCAAATACTTTAAATACAATTATTAATATAATATATATTATCATACCTAAAAATATTGATATTAAGCAAGCTATGCCATTACTTATTGTATTTTTATATATAATATTATAACTTATTAATACAAGCAACATCATAATTGCAGCTGCATACGTTGGTTTTATTAATATTTCGTAAAAATTCAGTTTAACTTTTAATGTAAACTTCATTGTTATTATGTTTAATATACTCACTATTATATATGCACTGCAGCTAGCTATGACTGCTCCATATATATTAAATCTTTCTGTAGATACTAACATACAGGTTAATACAATCTTGATTATACATCCAGCTAGGAGATTAAGAACTGGTTTTATATAATTTCCAGTGCCTTGCAATATAGCAGTTGTGGTTTGAGTAATTATTATAAATGGGATTGACAAAGATAGATATCTTAATATTTCTATCCCATCAAACATTTTTGGAAAAATTAGTTTCATTACTTGTTCTGCCAAGAAGAAAAGACCAAAGGTACAAGGTATTGCAATTACAGATGCCATTTTCATAGATATATCCACTTTACTTCTAACATCTGCTTGTCTTTTTAGTATATAATTTTCAGCTATAATAGGAATTAATGATGTACATATCGCCATAGAAATAGTTAGTGGAATATTTATAATTACAGATGCTTTACCTGTTAATTGAGCATATAATACAGTAGCTTGTGTACTAGTAAAACCAGCTTCCAACAACTTCTGTGGCACCAAAATAGAATCAATTAAATTCATAACACTTCCAACGGTTGTACCTAATGATATAGGAATTGCAATTCTTAATATATTAGTTAATATTTCGGGATTACTTTTTATATTTCTTATTTTATAATTTTTTTTAATTTTTCTGTACCTTGAATATAAATATGTTCCACCAATAACTGCCCCTGCTGTAGCTCCAAATGCTGCTCCACCCGCTGAATATTCTATTCCCCTCGGCAAGAAAAATATTGCCAGTCCAACTCCAAAAACAACTCTCCCAATTTGCTCTAAAACCTGTGATATAGCCGAGGGCGTCATATTCTGCAATCCTTGAAAAAAGCCTCTAAATATAGTCACAAAAGATATAATCATAGGCGCAAAGGATATACCTATTAATGAATAATATGCTTTCTGATCCCATTTCAAAAACGTTATTATTGGCTTGGCAAAAAAGAATAGCACTAACGTAGTGCCTGTCCCTATTATTGTCATTAAAATAGCTGATTCCTTTATTACCTCAAAGCTTCCTGATATATCATGTATAGCATTTTTTTCAGATATAATTTTAGAAATTGCAACTGGCACACCAGAAGCCATAGCTATAAAAAACATATACATTGGGTATGACATTTGATAATATCCTATTCCTTCATCTCCAATCAACATTATCAATGGCCATCTAAAAAATAGTCCTAAAAATTTTGTTAGTATTCCTGCAACACCAAGAATTACACTTCCCTTAATTAGCGATTGTTTATTCATAAAACACCTCCAAACTTACATATTACTAATTAATTATTATTGTAAGTTTAGAGGTATTATTCCTGTTATTTTTCATATTGCAATTAAATTATAAATATTATTGTTCCATTTGTTTTCCTAAAAATGATGCTGCTGTTTCAACTAGTTTAGTTTCAACCTCACCAAGTTCTGCATCATCTTCTTTTGATAAAATAATTACAGCTCCAATTTCATCACCTTCTGCTATAATTGGTGATATAACTTGACTAGAATATGCTTTTTCATCATCATCATTATGTAATGGGATTACTGAATTGTTCGCTTTGCTTAATAATACAGTCTTTCTTCCAGTCATTATTTGTTCTAATTCACTGCTTACTTTTCTCTCTAAATAATCTTTTTTCGGTGCTCCGCTTATTGAAACAAAAGCATCTTTATCAGCGATTAATACAACATTTCCAATAACTTGTTGTAAACTTTCGCAATATTCTTTAGAAAAATTAGTAAGCTCTTCAATTGGTGAATATTTTTTTAGAATTACACCACCATCTCTATCTGTAAAAATTTCTAGTGGATCTCCTTCTCTAATTCTTAGAGTCCTTCTTATTTCTTTTGGTATTACCACTCTTCCTAAGTCATCAATTCTTCTAACAATTCCTGTTGCCTTCATTGGTTGTATAACCTCCTTTGAAACTCTATTAATTGGTTGCACTATTATTATTTGAATTTCTAGAAATTTTATACACTTATAGACAAATTTTATGTTAATTATTTTTCACTAATAATATGTTAATTAATTATATGCTCATCTAATTTCTTCAACACATCTTTCTTTAATATAACCATACAATAAATTAAGCCATTTTGAAATAATTCCAATTACTTCAAAACGGCTTAATTACTAAGTTAAATATTTACTAATACTATAATCTATCTTCATAAGTTTGAACTTTTAAATCTGTCTTCCATTCTGCAAGCTTATCAGTAAAAGCTTTATTTTGATTTTGTTGTAATAATGTAGATTTAATTTGATCCTTAACTTGATCTAATGGTGTAACTTGTGCTTGCTTTAACCCAGTAGCCTTAATTATATGATATCCATATTGGCTCTTTACTGGCGCTGAGATTTCACCTTCTTTTAAGTTCTTAAATCCATCAACAAATTCTTTAACTAATTGTGTAGTATTATATGCTTGGAACCCTAAGTCCCCACCTTTATCCTTGCTTCCTGGATCTGCTGAATTTTCTTTTGCCAGTGTTGCAAAATCAGCCCCAGCATCTAATTTAGCTTTTAAAGCATTTGCTTTTGTTAACGATGCGTCAAAATCTACTGATCCATCACCAGCTTTTTCAGCAATTAATATGTGCGATACTGTTGCACCAGCTCCAACTGTAAACTGACTGTCTTTATTTTCATTGTAATATGTTTGAACATCATCATCTGTAACTGTTATATCTTTCATAAGATTGTCTTGAACAGCTTGAATTATGAAATTATCTCTCATAAGTTTCCTTAATTGATCTTCTGTTAACCCATTTTGCTGTAAAAGTCCTTCAAATTGACCTTCCCCAGAATATTGAGCCTTATATTGATTAATTTGATCATCAACTTGCTTATTTAAATCATCATCTGATGGTTTTAAACCCAACTTATCGGCTTCTTGCAATAGTATTTTTTGATTTACTAAGCTAGTTAATCCTTGTTGTTTTGCTTGCTTTACTTGATCTTTAGCTTTGTCATTAGTTGCATAATCATCACCAAATTGTTGCTTTAATTGTGGACCAACTTGTTTGTCCAAATCACCTTTTGTTATTTTTTCATTTCCAACTGTTGCAAGTACTGTGTTTTGTATTGCTTCTGGAGTCTTTTCAACCATTTTGCACCCCATAGCAGATACCGCAATTGTTAACATAGCTATTGTTGCTATAATTTTTTTTATTCTTTTCAAAATTTTCCCCTCACTTATTCTAGATTTAAACATTAGAAAATAATTTGTCAAAACGAATTATAAATTTTGTATAAGACAATATTATCCCCTATGTTATTATAAAGAGTCATAACATTAGTATATCAATATTATTTTTATAATTCAATTTTTTACACTATTTTATTTACTTTACTATTCCTTTATATCAAACTTTTGTTACAATATTATGTCATTAAAAACTTCTTTTAAAAATTCTAACACATTTTCTTTCTTTACGCATTTTATTTTAAATGCAAAATATGGATTAGAGCCAAATTTTAACACCACACTATTTTTATATTTTTCCATTAAAATTTTGAATATATTCTTATAATCACTCTCATTTTCAGCAAACTTAAACAGCATTTCTTTTGGAGTCTCTTTTATTTCTTCTATAAAAATAGACTTAGCTCGGCTTTTTATATATGCAATATCCATTAAATTATATACTGGTTCTGGTATTTTAGAATACCTATCTTCTAATTCTTCCTTTATATCGTTGTAATCTTCTAACCCTTCAATTACAGCTATTTTTTTATAAATTTCAATTTTTTGAATTTCATCTTCTATATAACTTTCAGGTATAAATGCATCAACCTTTATGTCTAAAGTTGTTTCTATTGGTTCCTTTTGAATTTCTCCTTTTATGAGTTTAACTGTATCTTCAAGCATTCTACAATATAAATCATACCCTATAGATGCCATATGACCATGTTGCGATGATCCCATCATATTTCCAGCACCTCTAATTTCTAAATCTCTCATTGCTATTTTGAAGCCAGAACCTAATTCTGTAAAATCTTTCAGTGCTTTAAGACGCTTCTCCGCAACTTCTGTCAATACTTTATCCTTTGTATATAAAAGATAAGCATATGCAATTCTATTAGATCTACCAACTCTACCTCTTAATTGATATAGTTGAGAAAGTCCCATTTTATCAGCATCATAAATTATTATTGTATTAACATTTTGAATATCCATTCCAGTTTCTATTATTGTTGTACAAACTAGTACATTATATTCTCCTGACATAAAATCAATCATTACATTTTCAAGTTGTCTCTCTGCCATTTGTCCATGTGCAACTCCAACTTTACTTTCAGGAACTAAAGCTTGAACATACTTTGCCATTCTTTCAATATCTTCAACCCTATTGTATACAAAATACACTTGCCCATTTCTTCCAATTTCCCTAAGTATAGCATCTCTTATAAGCTGATCATTCTGTTCAACAACATAAGTTTGAATAGGATATCGTTCTTCTGGCGGTGTTTCTATTACAGAAATATCTCTAACACCACTTAATGACATATGAAGAGTTCTTGGAATCGGTGTTGCACTTAAAGTTAAAACATCAACATTTTTCTTTATTCCTTTAATTTTTTCCTTTTGTTTTACACCAAATCTTTGTTCTTCATCTACAATTAGTAACCCTAAATCTTTAAATTGGATATCCTTAGAAACTAATCTATGAGTTCCTATTAAAATATCCAAATTCCCTTCTTTAACCTTTTGTAAAGTTTCCTTCTGTTGTTTAGTTGTCTTAAATCTACTAATCATATCTATTTTTATAGGAAAATCAGAAAATCTATTTTTGATATTCTTATAATGCTGTTCAGCCAAAATAGTTGTTGGAACTAAAATTGCAACTTGCTTTCCATCCATAACAGCTTTAAATGCAGCTCTTAGAGCCACTTCTGTTTTACCATAACCAACATCTCCACATACAAGTCTGTCCATTGGTTTTTCTGATTCCATATCTAATTTAATTTCTTCTATAGATGTTAATTGATCTGGTGTTTCTTCAAATGGAAACTCATCTTCAAATTGTTTCTGCCATTCAGTATCCTTAGAAAACTTATGCCCTTTTACAGTGCTCCTCATAGCATAAAGTTTGACCAAATCTTCAGCTATTTCATTAATTGATTTTCTGGCTTTTGCCTTAGCCTTCTGCCACTCAGCACTTCCAAGTTTATTTACCTTTGGAGCTTTACCTTCACTTCCAATATATTTTTGAATTAAATCCAGTTGATCTACAGGAACATATAATTTATCTCCTTTATCATATACAATATCCAGATAGTCTCTTTTATGACCTGCAACATCAATTTGTTTAATTCCCTTGTAAACACCAACACCATGACTAGCATGAACTACATAATCTCCAGGCTTTAATTCTGCAAAGCTGCTTATTTTAGAAATACCCTTTCTTTTTGATTTACTAGCTTTTAATTTTCTTTTAGCTTCCCCAAAAACTTCTCTGTCTGATATTACACAAATTTTATATTCTGGATATTCAAATCCTTTTAATTGATTTCCAAACGTTATTACAACTTCACCATATTCAATTTTATCAACATCATCCCTATAAACGCTTTCTATTCCTCTATCCCTTAGAGTTCCAACTAAACGTTCTCCCCTAGCTCTTGTTCCTGATAATATTAATGTTTTATATCCTAAGTTTTTCTTACTTAAAATATCATCAATTAACAAATCTAATTGACCTTGATAATTATTCAAAGTTACTTGAACAGTATTTACTGACACTCTTGGTTTTAACCAATCTGTTGTTTTAGTTAATGCTTCAAAAAAAGCAAGATTTTTATCTTCAAATACTTCTAATATCTCTTCTTTATTAATTAATAAATTTCCTTGTCCTGGAAATATATCTCCTCTTTGTGAAAAAGCCGTAAAATTTTCTTCAAATTCCAAGTATGTAGAATCTAACTTTCCTTTACATCTTTGAACATTATCCATAACAAAAAAATAGTCTTTAAAATAATCAAAAAGACTTTCTGGCTCTTCTACAAAGTATGGTAAGTAACTATCTATAGCTTCAAATGATCCCGTTTCCTCTAACGACTCTAAATTTCTATTTAATATTTTTCTTAATTTCTCTATTCTTTCATCATCTTTATCTTTTGAAGCAATATCATTAAATTCATCTTTAAGTTTAGCACTTCCTGATTTTAATGCTTCATCTAAGATAATAACTTCTTTTGCAGGAAAAATATCTACTTTCTTTACTTTTTCAATACTCCTTTGAGATTCTGTGTTGAAAGTTCTAATAGATTCAATCTCATCACCAAAAAGCTCAACTCTATATGCATAAGTTGAACATGTTGGAAAAACATCTAATATTCCACCTCTTAATGAAAACTGTCCTTTGCCTTCAACCATTTCTACTCTCTCATAACCAGATTGAATTAATTTTCCAGATACTTCAGTAATATCAATTTCCTTGCCTACTTTTAACTGCATACTATAATCTAAAAATAAATTATGAGGCGTATACTTAGCTGAGAAAGCTTCTACTGAAGTTACTATTATTTTCTTTTGCTTATTCAAAATTTCATTTATTACTTTTAATCTTGCCCATCTTAAATCCCCAGAAATAGCATCAATATTATAAAAAACCATTTCTCTTATTGGGAAATAATATACTTCGTTAGTATAAAAAATCAAATCTTCATAAAGGTTTTTTGCTTCCATATCACTTTGAGTTATAATTATCATGGATTTATCTATATTTTCAAATATCCCACTTATAATATATCCTCTTCCAGATTCAGATGCACCATATATACCAACAGGAAATTTCTTATTCTCAAAGCTGCCTATAATATTTTGAAACTCTATACTATTTTCTAAGGGCTCTATTAACCCTTTTAATCTCATTCTATGCACCATCCTTAACTTATTGTACTTGCTTTAAACCCATTAAATTGATTCATAGCTGTTTTAACATCATTTTTTATAATTTCGGCAGTTGCATTTGTTGCTGCCTCTATACTCTCATCTAGAGTAACCATTTCTTCTTTTGAAAATTTACCTAAAACGTGTTTAACTAAATCTGAGTTAGGTTGTCCTACGCCTATTTTTATCCTTGAAAAAACTTCACTTCCTAGGTGTGCTATAATACTCTTTATACCATTATGACCGCCTGCACTTCCCTTTTCTCTTATTCTTAATTTACCTACATCTAAACTTATATCATCATATATAATTAATATTTCATCATTCTCTATATTATAGAAGTTTACTACTTCCCTTACACTTTCACCACTCAAATTCATATATGTTGTTGGTTTTAATAGTATTACTTTCTGACCATTAATAAAACCTTCCCCATATATACCTTTAAATTTTTGCCTATTTATTTGAATATTATACTCTTTAGCTATATTATCAACAACTTTAAACCCTATATTATGCCTTGTATCTTCGTATTCCTTACCAGGATTTCCAAGGCCTACAATTAAAAACATATCTTTTCCTCCCTAGTTTTGTTTATCTAATCTGTTATTTTTATATTTCGTAAGTGAAAATGTAAAAGTAACTCCCTCATCGCAATTATTTTCAGCCCATATCTCTTCCCCTTGTTGAATAAGTATCATTCTTACTATTGATAAACCAAGTCCACTACTAACCTTATTGGTTCTAGATTTATCTGATTTATAGAATCTACTCCATATATATATCATTTCATCATCTGGAATTTTAGGTCCATTATTATATATTTGTACAAACACTTTTGCACCCTTACGATATGTACTAATTTTTATAATTCCATTATTCCCACAGTACTTAATAGCATTATCTAAGAGATTCGTTATTACTTGCATTGTCTTATCTTCATCTGCTTTCACATAACAATTTTCGTCTTGTAACTCTACGTTAAGCATTATATTCTTTTCTTTTATACTTTGCTCATTATTTATAACACATAGTCTGACTAACTCATTTATATTAATTTTTTTCATATTAAATTTTAATTTGCCAGAATCTATTGCTGATAAGTCTAGTAAATCGCTAATTAATCTTGTGAGTCTTTTTATCTCAGTATAAACTATATCTAAATAATACCCTTCTTTTTCTTTAGGAATTACACCATCAATTATTCCAGCAATAAATCCCTTTATAGATGTCATTGGAGACCTCAATTCATGTGAAACATTTGATATAAAATCTCTTCTATTATTTTCGACTTTTTCTAATGATTCAGCCATTATATTAAATGAATTAGCTAACTGACCAATTTCATCTTTAGAGTATATACTAACTCTTCTATTTACTTCTCCATTTGCAAATCTTTTAGCAGCTTTATTTATTTCTGCTAATGGATTAATTAATATTTTTTTTGAAACTAACGATAACACTAAAGCTGCAAATATCATAGCTCCTAGCGCAGATATCCACACAATAATATAAATTTTATGTAATTGCTTACTTATTGTTGATAAAGGAGCTGTCATTACTATATATCCTTTAAATTCAGAATCATCAATTATTGGATAAACATACATATAATGTTCGTTAATATATTCTATAGGCTTTCCATTAACAAGTAGCTCCTTATCTTTATCTAGTATCTTTATGCTTCCTTCTATATTATTACTCTCTTCAGTTACAGATCTCATATATACATAATTAAACTCATCTGAAACAGTAATAACTGAATTTGCTCCAACGCTAGATACATTTACTATTGTTTGTAATTTATCTAATTGATCTCTGCTTTTTTCAAAATTATATTCCTTAACTGCATTAGCTATATATTCCCCATCCCGTTCAAATTGCATTCTTTTTTCTGAAAAATAAGATATTCTGAACCACATTGATAAAATCCAAGCTAATGATACTAGTACTATAGTTAAAATTATTGTAAATGTAATTATTAGTTTTTGAAGTAAACTTCCATTTTTCATCTAGTTCACCTCAAATTTATAGCCAACACCCCATACAGTTTGTATTTCCCATTGTTCTCCACCACTTAGTTTCTCTCTCAATCTTTTTATATGAACATCCACAGTTCTAGAATCACCTGGATAATCATATCCCCAAACTTCGCAAAGTAATTGATCTCTTGTAAAAACTTTATTTCTATTGTTAGCTAAATAATAAAGTAATTCAAATTCTTTTGGTGGCATTTTTACTTCTTCTCCATTATAAATTACTTTATAGGACATTGAATCAATTGATATATCACTTAACCTAATTACCTCATCTTTCATGTTTTCAGATGAGTATCTCCTCAATACAGCTTTAACTCTAGCCAATAATTCCTTGGGTTCAAAAGGCTTTACTATATAATCATCTGCACCAATTTCTAATGCTAAAACCTTATCAAAAGTATCTCCTTTTGCAGTAATCATTATAACAGGAGTTTCTTTCTGCTTTCTTATCCATTTTAAAATATCAATTCCATCTATGTAAGGTATCATAACATCAAGTAATACTATATCCGGATTATAATCCAAATATAGTTCTTGTGCCTCTTTACCATTTAATGCAATTTTAGTACTATAACCTGAACTTTTTAAATACATATCTATTACTTCGCTAATATTCTCATCATCATCAACAATCAAAACCTTTGTTGCAAATCCATCCACAAATTTCCCTCCTTAACTAAACTTTTATTTACCACTATATATAACATATATAAAAAATAGAATATATATTTGCCCTAATACATAGGACAAATACACATTCTCACTTATTCAAACTAATTTTTAGAAATATTTTAAGATAAGCTTTCTATTGTTCATACTCAAACAATTTACTTATTGGTTCGTCATCATAAATCCTTTTTATTGCTTCTGCAAATAAAGGTGCAACAGAAATTGACCTTATTTTATGGTTATCATTTTCCTCATTCAATGGAATTGTATTTAACATTACCAATTCTTCAATTGATGAATTATTTATCCTATCCATTGCTGGTCCTGATAACACGCCATGAGTACAACATGCATAAATATTCTTTGCCCCTAAATTTTTAAGTGCATTTGCTGCATTAGTAATAGTTCCAGCAGTATCTATCATATCATCAATCAATATGCATGTTCTACCCTCAATATCACCTATAATATTCATTATTTCACAAACATTAGCTTTCGGCCTTCTTTTATCTATAATAGCTATTGGCGCATGTAAATTATCCGCAAACTTTCTAGCCCTAGTCACACTTCCTAAATCTGGCGAAACAACTACAAGATCTTCCCTATCAATTAATCCTTTAGATATAAAGTGTTGAGCCAATATTGGAGCTCCAAGTAAATGATCAACTGGAATATTAAAATACCCTTGAATCTGAGGCGCATGTAAATCCATAGTTAGAACTCTATTTGCACCAGCTGCTGTCAATAAATCTGCAACTAACTTTGCTGTTATGGGATCTCTAGCCTTAACTTTTCTATCCTGTCTTGCATACCCATAGTATGGAATAACTGCTGTTATTCTCCCTGCTGATGCTCTCTTAAATGCATCAATCATAATTAACAATTCCATCAAGTTATTGTTAACAGGAGATGAAGTTGACTGAACTATGAACACATCATTTCCTCTAACAGTTTCATTTATATCAACAGATATTTCTCCATCACTAAAAGTTGAAACCCTAGACTGTCCTACTGGAATTTTTAAAATATCAGCTATATCTTGTGCAAGCCTACAATGCGAATTTCCAGTGAATATTTTTATATTTCTACCATGTGTTATCATAATTAAGAAGACCTCCTTAAAATTTTAGCTAGTTATAAAAATTAGGCTTTTACTTTTTTAGTCCTTTTTTTTCTACCCATCCACTAATATTTCTTTGTTTAGCTCTAGCAACTGCAAGTTCACCTTCCTTAACTTCAGAAGTAATAGTTGATCCTGCTGCAATATAAGTATTATCGTGTATTGTAACAGGTGACACTAAATTAGCATTACAACCTACAAAGCTATGATCTCCTATAATTGTCTTATTTTTGTTTTTACCATCATAATTTACAACTACTGTCCCGCACCCGAAATTACATTCAGCTCCAACTTCTGCATCTCCTATATAAGTTAAATGTGAAACTTTAGTGCCATCACCTATAGTTGATTTCTTTATTTCTACGAAATCTCCAATTCTAGCATGTTTACCTATTGTAGTTTCAGGTCTTATATATGCAAAAGGTCCAACTGTTGTATTATCTCCAATATTACTGTCTAATATAACTGAAGCTTGAATATCTACTTCTTCTCCAATTACACTATTAACAATTCTTGAATTTTGATAAATTAAACAATTACTTCCTATCTTAGTATTGCCTTCTAATATATTATTCGGATAAATTATTGTATCCTTTCCTATTTCAACATCACTTTCTATATATGTTGTTTTAGGATCTATTAAGGTAACACCATTTTCCATATGCATAAGATTTATTCTATTTCTAAGAATTTCTTCTGCTTGTGCTAACTGAACTCTAGAATTTACTCCTATAGTTTCTTCAAAATCAGTTATAACAGCACCAACTTTTTTATTATTAGATTTTAATATTTCTATAACATCAGTAAGATAGTACTCTCCTTGATTATTATTATTATTTATTTTTCCCAAAGCATCCACTAATAACTCAATATCAAAACAATATATAGCTGAATTCATTTCATTGATTTTTAGTTCTTCTTCATTACAATCTTTATGCTCAACAATTTTTAATACTTCATTACTTTTTCCTCTTACAATTCTGCCATATCCAGTTGGATCATCAACAATCGCACTTAATATTGTAGCTGAATTTTGATTTTCAATATGTTCATTAAACAATTTTTCAATTGTTGATTGCTTTATTAAAGGAGTATCACCTGCAAAAATTCCTACTACCCCTTTTTTTCCTTTCAAAAATTCTAGAGCACACTTAACCGCATGCCCAGTCCCCAATTGCTCAGCTTGTAATGAATACGATACCTTCTTATCCTCTATTCTTTCTTTAACAAGGTCAGCACCTTTTCCTATAATTACATCTATATCATCAATATCAGCACTTCTTATTGAATCTATAACATGTTTTAGCATTTCCTTACCACATACTTTATGTAATACCTTAGGTAAATCTGATTTTATCCTTTTACCTTGACCAGCAGCTAAAACTAGTGCACATTTATACATTATATATCACACCTCATTTATAATTTAAAATAACAAATCAAACTACCATACTTAACTTATTATTTTATCTTAAAACTATTTTTTTAAATTTATATAATTATTTAATTATACCAAATTAATTATATTTGAATCATATATATAATTCAAGCTATTACAAAGTTTAATATTTCATTTTATATTTAAATCTTACAAGAACAAAAGGAAGTTATAAAAACTTCCTTTTGTTCTCAAAAACCCATTACCCCTCTACAACTTCTTCTGAAACAGCTTTTTCATAAGCTTCTAAAATTGCAGTTTGAATTCTTTCCCTTGCTTCTGTATTAATTGGGTGAGCTATATCCTTAAATTCTCCATCTGGCGTTTTCCTACTAGGCATAGCAATAAATAAACCCATTTGTCCTTCTATAACCTTAATATCATGAATTACAAACTCATTATCAAATGTTACAGAAACTATTCCTTTCATTTTACCTTCTGATGTAATTTTTCTAATTCTAACGTCTGTTATTTGCATTTTACTCCACCCCTCCCAGTTGCTTAAAAAATTTAATATTTACTATATATTTCTCCACAAATTTCTAAATTCCTTTTTTATATTTGATAAATCCTGATAAAATTTATTTTTTTATGTAGATTTACATATAGTGTACTTTTTCAAAAGGGTTGTCCTATTTTATATTTATAACATCCACATATATATTAGAACTCAAATCATCAAAAGTGATTAAATTATATTAATTATTTTTAAAAAGAATTTAATTCTAATCAATTTCAATTCAAAATTTCTGATTAAGAAAATGTCTTTGAAGGCTGTATTCCTATAATTGTTGATTTATCAACTGCTTTTAGTTCCACAACAGACACATATTCATCGTCTAAAATTTTATCAATTTGCTTATTGTCAACCAAAACACCTATTCCTACTAATTCACTGTCAAATTCTTTTAATAAGTCCTTGATTCCAATTGCAGTTCCTCCACCCTTCATAAAATCATCAATAAAAATACATTTACTTGCTGGTTTCATTGATTTCTTTGATAAAGACATCTGTTGCAATCTTCCATTACTACCTGATACATAATTTATAGTAACTGTTGGTCCTTCTGTTACTTGACTATCTCTTCTTGCAATAACTAATTGTACTCCTAAATTTCTAGCCACTTCATAAGCTAGTGGAATCCCTTTAGTTTCAACAGTTATTACATAGTTAACATCTTTTCCTTGGAAACATGATGAAAGCATTACTCCCGCTTTACTTATTATGCTAGGGTTATACATTAAGTCTGTCATATATATTATATTCCCTGGTATAACTCTCCCATCATCACTTAATTGTTTGCATAATTCTAGTGCAAAAGTCTTATTTTCATCTTCACCACTTTGAGGTATATATTTTATTCCTCCAGCCACACCAGCTATTGTTTCAACTTTACCCATTTCAAGTCTTTCCAATACTTCACGAACAACAACTATATCTTCACTTATTGTAGATTTAGCTGCATTCAATAGCTCTGAAAATTTGTTTAATCCTAATATTTTATTAGGATTTTCTAATAATATCTTTGTAATAACAACTACCCTTTTATTCCTTGTAAACTTCTCCATAAAATCACCTACACGAATTTTTTTGATATTAAATCGCTTTAATATTCATATTTTATGCTATATTTAAATTAATAGCAATAATATTTGCCTATAAAGTTTATCTATATATTATAACTTGTTCACAATTCTATTTAATATGCATAAAATGTTATGTATTTATTTTTTTCTATGGTTGATTTTTAGAAAAATGTATATAATTATAGTTAATGTATAAAACTAATGATTTTTAAACTAAATTTTGAACTATACACAAAATTTATTTTCATAAATCTAAAAAAGGAGTTGGTAATTTGTCTTTCAATTTTATAAAAGATAAAAACAAAAAAATTCATTTCATTGGTATCGGTGGAATCAGTATGAGCGGACTTGCTGCTGTACTACTAAATAACGGTTTTAAAGTATCTGGTTCAGATTTCAAGGATTCACCAATGCTTGATAAGCTAAAAACTTTAGGTGCTGAAGTTTACATAGGCCACAAAAGAGAAAATATTAAAGATGCAGATTTAGTAGTATATACTGCTGCAATCCCCTCTGATAACCTTGAGCTTTTAGAAGCACAGGAAAAAAATATTACATTGATGGATAGAGCTGAATTCTTAGGACAAATTATGAAAGGTCATAAGTATAATGTAGCAATAACAGGTACACATGGTAAAACCACTTGTACATCTATGCTTTCTCATGTAACTCTTGCTGATGATTTAGATCCAACAATTCTAGTTGGAGGCGAATTAGATGCAATAGGTGGAAATTTTAGAATCGGAAAAAGCGATTATTTCTTAGTTGAAGCTTGTGAATATAAACGTTCATTTTTAAAATTCTTCCCTTATGTAGGAATAATTTTGAATATTGATGCAGATCATTTAGATTGTTATAAAGATATAGATGAAATTGCTGATACATTTTTAAAATTTTCTAAATTAATTCCAGATGATGGTCATCTTGTAGGATGCATAGATGATTTTAGAGTAAAGGAAATTTTATCAAAAGCAAGTTGCAACACTTTAAGCTATGGATTTAGTGATGATGCAGATGTTACTGCTAAAAATATACTATTTAATAAAAATGGTTGTGCAACTTTTGATGTATATAAAGGAAATAAAAATTTATTTACCCTTACTTTAAATGTACCAGGTAAGCATAACATATTAAATGCACTTGCTTCGACTTGTGTTTCTCTTATATTTGATATATCTGCTGATAGCATAATTGATGGATTATCCAAATGCAAAGGTGCTCATAAAAGATTTGAATATAAAGGTGAATTAAATGGTGTTACTGTAATAGATGATTACGCTCACCATCCTACAGAAATTCAAGCAACTTTAAGTACTGCAAAACAAATTGATCATAATAAAACATACTGTATTTTCCAGCCACATACTTATACTAGGACAAAAGCCTTATTCACTGAATTTACTGAATGCTTTAATGATGTAGATGAACTTATACTAATGGATATTTATGCTGCCCGTGAAAAAAATACTGGGTTAGTATCATCAGATGAACTTGGAGATGCCTTAAGAAAAAAAGGAATAAAATGTACAAATGTTCATTCTCATGATGAAGCATTAAATTATGTTAAATCTAAACTTACAGATGGTGATTTATTATTAACAGTTGGTGCTGGTGATGTAGTTATTGTGGGAGAAAAATATTTAGAATCATAATTTTCAGAAATAATAACTTTATTATATAACTTTGGAGGAATACTTATGAAAATAGCAGTGATTTCCGATATTCATGCTAATATATATGCTCTCATTAACATTTTAGAAAACATTGATGACGAAAAGGTTGATACAATAATTTGCTTGGGAGATTTAGTTGGTTATGGTCCGCACCCCAATGAAGTTATTTCAATGATTAGACGCCGACACATCCTTTGTATCAAAGGTAATTATGATAGTTCCGTTGTTGACAATAAATATTCCTATATTAGAGAAACCCCTATTAATGCCTTTTCTCTTCCTTGGACTGTTAATGAATTGCGTGAAGAAAACAGAATATTTCTTGAAAATTCACCTTTAAAATTGACATTAAATATTGAAGGTAAAAATATTCTGTTTGTTCACGGAAGCCCAAATGCAATAAATGAATATCTTTTAGAAGATGGGGATAATACTAATGAAATAATGAATACTATTACTGAAGATGTTTTAGTTTGTGCTCACACCCATATACCTGGAATAAAAGAATTTGGTGATAAACTATATGTAAATTGCGGTAGTATAGGAAAACCTAAAATTGGACGTCCAAACAGCACCTACTGCATACTAGATATAACAAAGGAAAGTGGAATAAAAGCACAAATTAAAGAAGTTCCCTATTCATACAAAAGAACAGTTAAAGATGTAACTATGTTAAATTTCCCTAATGAATTAATACACAGTTTTGAAACTGGAGTAGAATAGACAAGCATAGAATATCCTACAAGTTGCATTCATTAAGAAATTATTGTAAAATCTATTTAGCCTATACACAATAGGCTATTTAATAGTATTTTAGCTTAATGAAAATATTTATTAATATAACATTTATTTTAATCTCAAAGTTAATTATATAAATGGAGGTCATGTAATATGGCAAAATCAACACTAATTAAAAGTATTTATAGAAATACTAATGATTTTTTATCACAACAAGTAACTATATCAGGATGGATAAGAACTTTAAGAGCTTCTAATGCATTTGGATTTATAGAAGTTAATGATGGTTCTTTCTTTAAAACTATCCAAATAGTTTTTGATGATAAATTAAACAATTTTAAAGAAATATCAAAATTACCTATAAGTTCTTCAATTACAGTTGTTGGTACATTAGTTGCTACACCTGATGCGAAACAGCCTTTTGAAATTCAAGCACAAGAAATTGTTATTGAAGGAATGTCAAATTCAGATTATCCTCTTCAAAAGAAAAGACATACTTTTGAATATTTGAGAACAATAGCTCATTTAAGACCTAGAAGTAATGCATTTTCAGCAACTTTCAGAGTACGTTCCGTTGCAGCTTATGCAATACACAAGTTCTTTCAAGATCAAGATTTCGTATATACACATACACCAATAATAACTGGTAGTGACTGTGAAGGTGCTGGAGAAATGTTTAGAGTAACTACTCTTGATCCTAAAACTCCAGAATTAAATGATAATGGAACTGTAGACTTTACAAAAGATTTCTTTGGTAAAGAAACTAATCTTACAGTATCAGGGCAATTAAATGCAGAATGCTTTGCCTTAGCTTTTAGAAATATATATACCTTTGGACCAACATTCAGAGCTGAAAATTCTAATACTACAAGACATGCTGCTGAATTTTGGATGATCGAACCTGAAATAGCTTTTGCAGATCTACAAGATGATATGGAACTAGCTGAAAATATGCTTAAATATGTAATTAAATATGTTATGGATGAATGTCCTGAAGAATTACAATTCTTTAATCAATTTGTTGATAAAGAGTTGTTAGAAAGATTAAATCACGTAGTTTCATCAGATTTTGCCAGAGTAACATATACTGAAGCTGTTGAAATTCTAGAAAAATGCGGAAAAGAATTTAGCTATCCTGTATCTTGGGGTATTGATTTACAAACTGAACATGAAAGATATCTTACAGAAGAACATTTTAAGAAACCTCTTTTTGTAACAGATTATCCTAAAGACATTAAGGCCTTCTATATGAGACTTAATGAAGATGGAAAAACAGTTGCCGCTACAGACCTTTTAGTACCAGGAATTGGTGAAATTATAGGTGGTAGCCAAAGAGAAGAAAGATTAGATGTCTTAAAAGATAGAATGAGTGAATTAGGTCTTAAAGAAGAAGATTACTGGTGGTATTTAGAATTAAGAAAATATGGAGAAACTAAACATGCAGGTTTTGGTTTAGGTTTTGAAAGATTAATTATGTATATAACAGGTATGACAAACATTAGAGACGTAATACCATTCCCAAGAACTCCTGGAACATCAGAATTTTAATATTATTTAGAATAGAAATAGCTTATTTACTTGATTTTAAGATTTGAATAATGATTAGTAATATTTGAATTTTAGTTATTATTTAAATAAATTAGTAAGTTTTTTCACAGCTGATATTTTTTCACTATCAATAACGTGAGTGTAAATATCAGCTGTTATTTCTATTAATCCATGACTTAAAAGATTCCTAGCCAAAGGCTTTATTATTTTATCTATCTTATATTTTTTGAAGCTCTTATAGATATCCAATTTAAGAATCAAACTTATAAGTGGAGTATACATGCATCATTGAGAAATTATAGTCATAACACTACACTAGAAATTAGATACATTTTTCTGGAAGCAGGCATGTGAAATTAAGCTGATGAAGGTTCTTAATGGGGGCTTGTTTCATTTATAGCTTGTCCAGATTTTACATCTGGAACACGCTGAAATGACGACAAGCCCCATTTAGAACCTTCTAGCGAAAATTCCACTAGTCCTGTGGAAGATAAATGTATCTGATTTCGATAATTGTTGCATAATTCTAATTCTCGCTTTGGATATCTATATTATGTCTATATTGAATATATATCCGAAAATTCTATTTCAATTCTCTCTACGTGAGTCTCAAAAAAAGCCTTATCTTCATAGCTCTCATTTTCAACTAATTTTGCTGGCAATACTATAATAAATTCGCTACCTTCTCCTTCAGTACTTGTAACAGTTATTTTCCCACCATGGATCTCAATGAATGATTTCACAAGATATAATCCTATCCCAGTTCCTTCACATTGCCTAGATAGTGAATTATTAACTTGTCCAAATCGTTCAAATATAACATCAAGCTTATTCGGTGGAATTCCTTTACCTTCATCTTTAACTTTTATAACAAGACTTGATTGTTCATCTACCAAACTAACATATATATGTCCATTAGGATTACTATATTTAAGGGCATTCGATATTAAATTCAATAATATCCGTTCCATCATATCATGATCAAACCCCATAATTTTTTCTTCCGTATCAGTATCAAATATAAGTTCTATATCCTTACTTTTTACATATGACGCTATTGATTGAACAATATCTTCAATAACGCTTACAATATTGCCATTTCTTTTATTAATTTTAATAAATCCTGAATCTAATTTTGTTATATCTAAAAGATTATTTATTAACTTAATCATTCTTAAACAATTTTGTTTCATTGTTTTTAAATAAGATTTACATTTATCTATATTATCTAATTTGCAATCATCTAAGTACACATATATAGTTTGAATTGCAGCAAAAATAACATTAACAGGTGTTTTAAGTTCGTGAGACATGTTAGTAAAAAAATCGGTTATGAGGTTGTTAAATTCTCTAGTTTCATTAAGTAATTTTAAACTTTTTTCCACATCCTCTTCTAAGGTTTCCAATTTTTTTTCTGAAGTTATATCTAGTAAAAGTGTTAGTATTGAAGATTTTCCTTTGTATGTAAAGAAAGCTGAAGTATTTCTCACTGGTATAAGACCACCATTGCAATTGAGTATGTTTTCTTCTTCCATAACTTTTAAATCTTCATTGCTTATGATATTTAAATACCTTTCCTCAACATTTAATTTTATATTTTGAGGATAGTGTTTATAAAAATCCTTACCATTTAATTCAATCGGATTTTCATATCCTAATAACTTAGCTGAACTTTCATTTGCATATATAATTACTCCATTTTCATGCACAATGATAGCATTCGAGGAATTTTCAAATAACATATCATAACAAGTTTTATTTTTCAGTAATAATGATTCTATGTCTAGTCTTTCCTTATTTTTTTCCTTCAACTCTGAACTTAATATTTCAAGCGTTCTATCCTTTTTTTTATTATTTGATACTTCCATATCAACATAATATCCAAGAATCCACGCAACAAAAATAAATACTCCCACCATTGTTAAATCCTTTTGCAAGTATAAATTTATTCCATCTTTTATCGGAGCATATAATAAATCTGTCCCCAGTATAAATATAGAAGAAAAAAGTGACGTTATAATTCCATAACGTGAACCATATTGAATGACAGATGATATTATTAATAATAGAAATAAATATTTATTTTCGCTTTCATATACCGTAGATAAATACATAGGTAAAGAAATTATCGCTATAAAGAAAATATTTTCCAATAACCATGAAACCTTAAATACATTTGACGATTGTAACATTTTACGGCTAATTATCAACCACAAAAAATAGCACAGTCCAGTAATACATAAAAGAAATCCCATAGTATATAAATTGTATTGGCCATTATCTTTTATATTCAAATCACCCCAATACTTAGGCAAATTTATATATATGATTATGCTAATAAATGCTATTATTGCAATTTTAATAATTGATAACATTATAGCTAAATTATTTTCATCTTTATCTATAAAAGCTTTCATACTGTTCCCCCCTAATATCATAGGTAAAAATGCATAAATTTAAAATAAAAATTGTTGATAATTAAATCAACAATTTTTATTTTAAACATTGTTCCAACTAAATTTTATTACTTACTATTTTCTTAAACACTTTGGTTCTTCTGGTTGGAATGTACTTATAGAGCAAGCTGATGCTGAAGTTGATAATGCCATTTTTGTACAAATATTAGCTGCAATTGTAACAATTACTTTATTAATGGAATTTTTCATATCATTCACCCCTTTCTATCTGTAATGTATTTTAAAACAAAGTCAACTTTGTTTAAAAATCTTATTCCATTTTTAGTAAGCGTAATAGTCTGCCATAAAACACCAAGACTAATAATCTCCATCAACTTTATGTAATGTAATTCCAAATATTTTTTATTTAATATAAATAAAATTATTATTATAATTGAATAAATAGATAGTACAGTGATAGATTTCTTTCTAAATTGCTTTCTCATTTCGATATTGTTAATAGGTTTCTTAATGCTATCAACTGGTGCATTTTTTGCCACTATCATAAATGAAAAAATCATAAAAGCTACACTTATTAACAATACTATATAATTATTAGCAATATATAATACATTATTAATAATTATTCCAGCTAACACCGCCAAAATTGTTCCTATTATAATACACCGACTTGACGAAGAAGCATGTGCACCTCCTGAATATTTTCTTAAAATACCAACTGTAGCGGTAAATACTAAGGCCTCATAAAGAACACCAAAAAACACTCCAGCAATTATAACCCATAGGAAAGCAAATATGACTTGAAATAAATTTATTGCTCCATATACAATTACTTGTTCTTGATCTTCATCAACCTTCAAAAATAATTTTGCATTATTTCCAATTCTAATTGCTATTTTTTCAGCTAGAGACATATTTTATTCCTTTCTTCATTCTTTATTAATTACCCATTATGATTTTTTATTATCTACAATGTTATCAAAAAAAATTTAAAAAATTTGTATATATTCTCTATTTAATTATATATTTGTATAATTCTACATTGGTTATATTTTTCCTTTTTATTTTTCAAAAAACAAAAAATAAATATAAAATTAATAAAATTTACTCCAAAAATATCAATTTGTGTAACATAATGTTATAATAAAAGTATAATTTGATATATATATAAGTAATCCTATAAAAGGAGGAACATAATGATTGATGATTTAAATACATATTTAGAGAATCTAAATAGCAAATGGAGTATACTTTTCTATCGAGTAGTTTGGGAACAACTGTCTCATATAAACAATTTAAAAGTCCTTGACTATGGAAGCGGATTTGGAATCACAGCAAGTCATTTTGCAAAAAATAATGATGTCCTCGCAATAGAGCCGGATGTTGAGACAGTAGAAAAAAGATTCTGCAAAAATAATTATAAACAAATTGTTGGTGAAATAGATCAATTAAAAAAACTAGAAGCTAATTCATTTGATGTTGTATTATGTCATAATGTTTTAGAATATATAAAGGAACGAAAAGATATATTTCAAGAATTTTATCGAATTCTTAAACCCAATGGAATTATATCAATTGTAAAACATAATCCTCTAGGAAAGATTATGGAGAAGGTTGTTTATGAAAATAACGTAGATGAGGCAATCTATTTACTTAATGGCGGAACTATTAATATTCCACCATTTGGTGAAGTAAATTATTACAATATAAATGATATTATAGATTTAGTAAAAGATATGAATATTACTATTGAAAAAGTACTTGGAATTAAAACCTTTTGGGCTTTACAACAAAATCATGAATTAAAGAATCAGCAAGATTGGGAAGAAAAAATGTTTGATATTGAAATGAAGGTTTCAAATATAGATGAATATATAAATATATCTTATTTCAACCATGTTTTATTAAAAAAAATTAGTTAATCTATGAAAATAATCCTATATATTATGTTCTCAATATATAGGATTATTGTAATTACTTATTGTTTTATTTTTTATACTTAAAAATAATCTCTCATTACTCTCTATTTAAATTATCATCCTTCAATTTAGATACCTTTTTTATTTTTTCTCTCATTTTAAATAAATAATTCATTAATATTATAAATAATAAGAAAAATATTAAAGATGGATACCAATATAAACATTTATTATAAATATTTAAGGATTCAATGTTTATATTTATGTCTAATAAGTCTAATAGTACCATATTTAAAAATTCACCTAGCGCAAGTATAAAAAATGCTAATAAAGTACTATATATTGATTTTATTATTGGTATATTAATAATAACCATAATACTTATAATCAGAATCATATTAATTATCATATGTACACCAAAATATATAGGAAGCCATCTTACAAGAAAAGTTAATATAGCTAATATTATACTAGAAAGTATATACTTAAATTTATCTATAGATTCTCTAGAAATCACATGTATGCCCCATACCATAACGAATACTTCCGGAAGAGTTCTCAAAAAAAATTCCATCCAGGTAAGTCTCAACATATTATAACTTCCCTTCCTTAAAATATTTAATAAAATTATATATTCCTTTATAAAATGTATAATTCGATACTATATTTATAATTCCTTCTTTTTATAGATTTTTTTACCAAACAGTAAATATAGTTTACTCATTCAGTATATCTTTTACTAATCCTATCAATTTATCTTTTATAAAATCTTTCTTTATAAAATATGTTGCTCCTAGAGCTTCAACAACCCCAAGTTCATTAGAAAAATTATTTTTACCACCATCCGAAAGAACAATAGTTTTCAAATCTTTGTACTTCTCTCTCAAATCAACTACAAGTTCTAATCCACTTTTTATTGGCATATATATATCTGTAATTATCAAATCAATATCTCCATATTTTTCAAATACCTTGATTCCCTCTTCTCCATTGCTAGCTTCAAATACATTATAATTATAATCCTCTAAAGTTCCTCTAATGAATTTCCTAATACTTGTCATATCATCAACTACCAATATATTTTTCTCATTTTTCTTCATCACTTTCAACCTTCTTTTCTATTTTAAAAAATCAATTCAAAATACTATCAGTTAAAAACTCCATTAATTCCAGTTAATGCAATAAATAATGCAACAAAAATAAATCCAGATATTAATTTCTGCATTGTTTTCAAACTTCCAAACCACTTCATAATATGTCCCCTTCTCTGATTTCATATTTTCAGTATATAATTTCATAAATATTTTTACCCATAAAAAAACCAGCAATTAAATAACTGATGGTTTAAACACTACCTAATGAAGTTATTTATCTAATCATTCAAAATGGTATACCTCATTGTTATATATAGTACCTACTCTTACTTGTGGGATATTAATTATATCTTTTATATTTATTTACAGCAATTTGAGATTGCATTTTATCTAGTGTACTTTATATAATAATTAAACTATTCTTATTCTATCTTCAATATTTTCTTTATAAAGAACTGAAGTAATAGCTGCTCTATACTTTATCCCAGAACGTCTTCCATTAACTATATCTGTTAAATAATTTTCACTAACACCAATCTTTTTAGCTAATGCTCTTTGTGTCATATTCAATTGAATAAGCCTAATTTTAATTTCCTTTCCAAAATCAGAAATGTCATTTTTCATTTGAATCAACTCCTTAAAAAATCACAAATTAATTCATTTGTCAATATTCTGGGTAAGTGGTAGGATACCTTTTTCATTAGTTAAATTCAAGAAATGAAATATATTAGTTTTATTAATAATCATTTATGATAAAATATTTTTGAAGTGTTTTCTTATCACGTACTAATTATATTACTGAAATCAGTACTTGTAAAGTATTTTTTTACTTATTTCAGTAAAATTTAGGAGGTTTGTTTGAAATGGATACCAATATTGGTGATAGATTGGATTTAATATTAAAACATTATAAACTTACAAAAAAACAATTTGCTGAATCAATAAGTTATTCTCCTGGTAATATTACAGATTGGATTAAAGGTCGCTATAAACCATCTAGCAAGGCATTAGTTAACATAGAAAATATATATAAAGTTTCACAAAACTGGCTAATTAATGGCACTGGAGACATGTTTATTAATGATACTTATAACATAAGTAGTAAAAATTCAATCAGTACTGAAATCAGTAAGGATATTTCTTCATTAGGTTCCCTTACTGAAGATGAAATTAATATAGTCAGACTTTATAGAAAATTGACAGACCACGATAAAATTAAGATTGAGGGAATAATGGAATTTAAAGCTACTGAAACGGAATCTACCGTAACCCCCCATGCGGAGTCATATACTTGTCAGAATGGAGGAGAAAATAAAAATGTAGGATAATTTTTTACTTAATTTGATACGATTTCTTATCACTTTCTTTAAACATAAATTCAAACTATGAAAATTCACTTTTTTCTATGATTTGAATTCTATAACTTTTATGTAAATTTTAGATGTATTCTAGAATTATCTATTTCAAAATTAATTAGAGAATCAAAAATATGATTCTCTAATTGTTATTATCTATTTATTTTCTTCTTCAAATTTCTTCATAAATTCAACTAAAGCCTTAACACCTTCTATTGGCATAGCATTATATATACTTGCTCTCATACCGCCTACAGTTCTGTGTCCCTTTATATTTTCAAATCCTTTTGCCTTTGCTTCCTTTACAAATTTAGCATCTAGTTCATCTGAACCCGTTACAAATGGCACATTCATTAAAGAACGATCCTTCTTCACAACAGTTCCCTTAAACATACTGCTTGAATCTAAATAATTATATAGTATAGCTGCTTTTTCTTCATTTATCTTTTTCATGGCTTCTAGTCCACCTTTATCTTTAAGCCACTTAAAGACCTTTCCACATATGTATATTCCATATGCTGGTGGTGTATTATACAATGAATTATTATCTGCATGAACCTTGTATTTTAACATAGTAGGAGTTCCTGGTAGTACATCATCTGTAATTAGGTCTTCACGAACTATTACAACAACAACTCCTGCTGGTCCAACATTTTTTTGTGCACCTGCAAAAATCAATCCATATTTTGATACATCAACCGGTTCTGATAAGAAATCTGATGACATATCTGCTACTAACAGTTTATCCCCAACTTCAGGTAGCTCATTATACTTAGTTCCATATATTGTATTGTTGTGACATATATACACATAATCTGCATCATCAGATACTTTTAAATTTTTTAGATCTGGTATATATGTGTAGGTTTTGTCTTCTGATGAAGCTAAAATATTAACTTTCCCAAATATTTTCGCTTCTGTTGCTGCTTTCTTTGCCCATTGCCCAGTAATAATATGATCCACAACTTTATTTTTCATTAAATTCATTGGAATCATTGCAAATTGCTGTGATGCCCCACCTTGAAGGAATAATACCTTGTAATTATCCGGAATCCCCATAAGTTCTCGCAGTGTTTTTTCAGCATCTGTAATAATGCCTTCAAACGCCTTTGAACGATGACTCATTTCCATAACTGACATTCCAGTTCCTTGATAATCCAACATTTCTTCTGCCGCTTCTTTGAGAACCTCCTCTGGTAATACAGCAGGTCCCGCTGAAAAATTATAAACTCTTGACATTAAAAAAGCCCCCTTGTGATATTTTATTTTTATCTATAATATTATATCACAATTTAAATTCCAAGAAACAAATTTATCATACATTAGTATAAAAAATCAGAATATTTATACAAAATTTATATACTATTTATTTAAAATTCCTCTTGCAATCTTCTCAAATTCTTATTTTCCCTTTTTTAATTTAATTCATAAATTTATCCATAAAATAAATTATAGTTTTATACCATATAAATTATAATTTTATTTTTTTCCTTATATACTATAAATGCATCAAATTTATTGCTATACTACTATTATATTTAAATATTATTTCGAATTATGTTCTATATTGTACTATAATCTAAATTTTAGGAGAGAATAAATATGAGATTAGTCCCACTTGAATGTGTAAAAACCAATACAATCATTGGAAAAACATTATATGATTCTGAAGGTAGAATATTAGCTAAATCAGGTCTTGTTCTAACCCAGCCAATTATTTCTAAAATGAAAGATATACAAATTCCAGCAATATATATAATTGATGAATATAGTTCTGAAGAAATTGATGATATTATCAAACCTGAACTACGACAAGAAGCAATTTCAACTATAAAAGAAAGTTTTTCAAACATAAATAGAATTACTGTTGCTGATAAATTTTCAAAAAAGGATGAAAAGTACTTTAACAACATTCAAGATATGGCTGAAAATTTAATCGAAAATATATTGAACAATAAAAATGTACTTCTTTCTTTAGTAGATATCCGAAGTATGAATAATTATCTTTATTCTCATTCAGTAAATGTTGCTGTTATATCTCTCGTTCTAGGTATTGCATTAAAACTTCCGAAAAGACAGCTTCAATATCTTTGTATCGGAGCTTTGCTTCATGATGTTGGAGAAACTTTTATTCATAATGAAATTTTAATGAAGGACTCAGAACTAGGTTTAGAGGAACTCTTAATACTTCAACAGCATCCAACTCTTGGATATAGATACCTTTCAGATGCTTATAATTTAAGTTCTCATAGCAAAATGATAGTATTACAACACCATGAAAGGCCTGATGGATTAGGATATCCTGATAAATTAACTGATGATAAAATCAATAATTTAAGTAAAATAGTAAGCATTGCAGATGCTTATGACACCTTATCTTCAGGTAGACCTAATAAAAAGGCTATGTTTCCAAGTGACGTTTTAGAATATTTAATGTCTAATGCTGGAAGAATGTTTGATTATGATATGGTTAATACTTTTTGTAAAATTGTAATTCCATTTTCTAAAGGAACTTTAGTTGAACTTAGCAATGCTGATGTCGCCGTTGTTCAAGAAACTTTGCCTAACTTTCCGTTACGTCCAATTGTAAAAATTATTAAGAGTTCTAATGATAATATAATTAATAAAGAAATTAATTTAATAGATGAAACTTCAATTGTTATAACAAAAGTAGTATATGATTTATAAAGAAACTCTTAATAAATCATTAAGATTGGTATTTTTAGAATTAAATTTGATATAATAATCTACTGGAGGTGACTTTATGAAAGATATACTATATCTTGTAATACCTTGCTATAATGAAGAGCAGGTTTTGCATGAAACTTCTAAACGATTGTTAGAAAAAATTAATACCATGATTTCAAATGAGCTTATTTCTTGTGAAAGCAAAATACTTTTTGTTAATGACGGTTCAAAGGATAAAACTTGGGATATAATTGAACAACTTTATTCAAAGAACTCTATATTTTCCGGCATTAATTTATCAAGAAATAGAGGCCATCAAAATGCCCTACTTGCAGGATTAATGACTGCTAAAGAATATGCAGATATGACCATATCCTTAGATGCTGATTTGCAAGACGATGTAGGTGTAATAGATAAGTTTGTGGAACAATACTATAATGGCAGTGATATTGTTTATGGTGTAAGATCTTCCCGCCAAACTGATACTTTCTTTAAAAGAACCTCAGCCTTAGCCTTTTACAAATTAATGAATATTCTCGGTGTTGATGCAATCTTTAATCACGCTGATTATCGTCTTATGAGCAAGCGTGCCCTAGAAGGATTGAGTCAATATAAAGAAGTTAATTTGTTTCTTCGAGGAATGATTCCTTTAATAGGATATAGATATTCAATTGTTGAATATGAACGTCATGAAAGATTTGCTGGTGAATCTAAATATCCGCTAAAAAAAATGATAGCTTTTGCCTTAGATGGAATCACTTCTCTAAGTATAAAACCTATAAGAATAATTACAATGCTCGGTTTTACTATATTTTTTGTTAGTGTTATAGCATTAATTTATTCTATAGTTGTTAAATTTTTTGGAAGCACAGTAACTGGATGGACTTCATTAACCTTATCAATTTGGATGCTTGGTGGCATACAACTTTTATCTCTTGGTGTTATAGGTGAATATATTGGTAAGATATACAATGAAACTAAACAAAGGCCTCGCTTTATTATTTCTGATAAACTAATTGATATTAATAAGAAGGATAACTAGGTATTTATTTTATGGATAATTTTATTAAAAAATTCAGGAATACTTTTTTTACCAAACAATTTATTATTTTCGTATTAATAGGAATAGTAAATACTTTTAATGGAACTGTTTTTTCCTATATATTTTCCAGCTTTTTAAGTGCTAATATTGCTTTTATACCAGGTTATATTTCTGGTTTATTAATATCCTATATATTAAATAGCTTTATAACCTTTAAAGAAAAACTTAGCCTTGAAAAATTAACTAAGTTTACAATATCATCTATGCCTAATTTTTTCATTCAGTATATTGTTGTAATAATTTGTACTACTATTGGATTGCATAAGCTTTTTGCTTATATGTTAGCAGCAATCATAGGTGTACCAGTTACTTTTATATTAATGAAATTCTTTACTTTCAGAAATAGAAGTAATAAATAAAAAATCAAATGATAATGTATTATTTTTTATTGCATTTATATGTTATCATTTGAATTTTTTATTATTAAATTTATCATTATAAGTCTATAACTTTATTATTAATTATTTCTTAGATATATATTTATTGTCCTCTATATAAAATCTCCATGGAAAATCTATAGCTTCTTCGGCATAATCAATACCTATCCTAGTAGTTTCGACTATATCAAATTTTTCATCATTACTATCTTCTATATAAAAATCTCCTTCTTCATATAGTTTCTTATAATTTTCTGATTTATCTATTGAAAAAGCTATACATAATTTTGAAGGACCATTTGTAAGTGCTTTTTTATTTGCTTCTGATAATTCATCAAAACTTTTTCCAAATCTTTTCCTTGCAAGATAATCAAATTCATTTAGTGGTTCTAAAGCTCTGACTAAAACTCCTTCACCTTTATCTTCAATTCCACTTATAACATTAAAACAATAGTATTTACCATAAATAAAGTAAACATATGCTATTCCGCCTTCTCTAAATAAAGGTTCTGTTCTATCTGTCCGTCTACCATTATAGGCGTGTGATGCTTTATCTATTTCTCCTACATAAGCTTCTGTTTCAACAATCTTTGCTTTTAAGGTAAGATTATCAACAGTCCTTACAACGACTTTTCCTAATAATTCTTTCGCTAAAATTAATGCTCCTTGCTTATAAAATTCTTTATTTAGAATCATCTTTCAACACCCCTTCTATATATTTAATACAATTCTCAATATCCACTAAATATTATCCACATAACAATAAAAATAATCCACAAAAAATAGAACTAATCCATATTTTCTGTGAATTATTTTTTATTCTAGCAAATATTATAATGAAAAATATAATTTTAGATTATATGATAGTAACTTTATATGTACAACTAAATTTTTCATCTACTTCTAGTGAAATCACACCTTCTTTTTCACTAAATTCACCACTGAAATCTTCATAATCTGCGTGCCCAAACCAAGGTTCTATGCATACAAATGGAGCTCCACTTTTTGGTGCCCAAATTCCCATGTAAGGAAAATCTTCAAAATCAACTATCAGTGCTTTATCATTATTTTTTGATCTAATTGTTATTTTATCAGACTTTAAATCATCGAATACTAAGGCATCATCTTTAAATAACTCTTTTGATAACATAAGAACATCTGTAGAATTTAAACATTCACCTTTTTGATGAGAAAGATATCCTTCTGAAGTAAGAAGGTTTCTACTGCTTGTCTCTTTTTCATTAAATTGAAGATAACAATCTTCTAGCTTATCATCTCCATTAATAGGACACATGAATGCTGGATGAGTTCCTATAGAAAAATATATTCGTTTATCATCTAAATTTTTCACGCTATACGTAACATCTATAGAGTTATCTTCTAATTTATAAGTAGAGATTAATGAAAATTTAAAAGGATATACTTTTAATGATTCTTCTGAATATGTTAATTCAAAGGATATTTCATTATCTGTTTGTGAGATCAAATTAAATTCTGATGTTCTGGCCAAACCATGTTGTGGTAATTCATATGTTTGTCCATTAACTCTATATTTAGAATCAACAACCTTTCCAACTATAGGGAATAATATTGGTGCATGATATTTCCAATGCTCTGGGTCTCCATTCCATAAATATTCAGTCCCATCCTCTTTATTAGTTATAGAATGTATTTCTCCACCATGAGTACTTGCTGTAATTTTAATACTTGAGTTTTCTAAAGAATAAATCATAATCTTTCCTCCCAAAATTAGTAATATATACTTATAAACTTTATATTACTTAGCATTTAAAAATTATTAGGTTATATACTATTTGTCTAATACTCTTTAATTATTATAGTATCGTTTTTTAAACTTTCCACAACATCTATTATTCTTTGATTAGTTGACCCTCTAAATTTAAGTCCATCTAATTGCTTATCTTCTTCAAACTTTCCATCAACAAGAACATCAATATTATTTAATAAATCATTCCATCCAAAACGTTTATCTTTATTTTCTAAAATGTATTCATAAGTATAACCTGTATAACACCAAATATTTAAGCCTTTCTTTCTAAAAGCCTTGGCCATATCTGCAAACTTATCTGCCTGCTCCCAAGGATCTCCTCCACTAAATGTAACTCCACTTAGCATTGGATTATCTAATGTATCCTTTATTAAAAAATCCACCTCTCGTTCTTCTCCACCACTAAAATCATGAGTATCCGGATTAAAACATCCTTTACAGTTATGTGTGCAGCCTTGAGCAAAAAATACTCTTCTCATACCTGGTCCATTTACTAAACTCTCATAAGCTATTCCAGATAATCTTATAGTCTTTTCCATAATAACATCCTCTTTCTAATTGCTTCATTATAATAATATTATATAGTATTATTAATTTTATTTCTCTATAAGTTTTACCCAGAATGCTAACATAAACTTATTATTTGAATTTAATTTTTATGAATTTTCTCTTACCTACTTGTATAATCATCTCTTCATCTATTGTAACATTTATTATACTATAAACTGTATTATTATTTATTTTAATTCCACCTTGAGCTGCCAATCTCCTAACTTCATTTTTGCTTTTTACAATATTGTTTGACACTAATATCTCAGCTAAATCAAAATTTTCTTTTGAAGCAATAACCGTTTCTATATCTTTAGGTATCTGGCCTTTTTGAAATATACTTTTGAATCTCTCCTCAGCTTTTTCTGCTTTATCCTCACCATGATATAATTTCACAATTTCTTTTGCTAGTTTCATTTTTACATCTCTTGGATTAATATTATTATTATCCAAATTACTTTTTAATTTCTGAATTTCATCTGGATAAATATCAGTTACCAAGTTAAAATATTTTATTATTAATTCATCAGGTATCATCATTGCTTTTTCATACATAGCTTCTGCTTTTTCATCTATCCCAATATAATTTCCAAGACTTTTACTCATTTTTTCTTTTCCATCAATACCTTCAAGGAGTGGCATAAATATTGTGGTTTGAGGTTCTTGCCCATATTCCTTTTGGAGCATTCTCCCCATTAATACATTAAACCTTTGGTCAGTTCCTCCAAGTTCTATGTCTGCATGTATTGAAACCGAGTCATATCCTTGCATTAACGGATAAAAAAATTCATGCACTGATATTGGAATTTGATTATCAAATCTCTTTTTAAATTCTTCTCTTTCAAGCATTCTTGCTACAGTCATTGTTGATGCCAATTTAATTGTTTCTTCAAAAGATAATTTTGAGAGCCACTCACTATTAAATCTTACCTCTGTCTTATCTCTATCTAGAACTTTAAATATTTGTTCCTCATAAGTTTTTGCATTCTCTAAAACTTGCTCTGTTGTAAGTGCTTTTCTTCCTTTTGCCTTACCTGTAGGGTCTCCTATTTTCCCAGTAAAATCACCTATTATAATAACTACCTTATGCCCTAAATCTTGAATTTGCTTCATCTTTCTAAGCACAACTGTATGACCTAAATGTATATCTGGTGCGCTTGGATCTAATCCAAGTTTAACAATTAAAGGCTGTTTATTCGCATTAGCTTTCATCAATTTATCCTTTAGAAAATCTAATCCTATTATTTCATCTGCTCCTTTCATTATTATCTTAATTTGTTCATCTATATTCATCATATTTTAATTCCTCCATAATTCATGATTATATTTTCAAGTTATTATTGGTAAATTAATTAAATAATTATTGGCGCCTAACAATTACTTAATTAAAATAAAATGATTTTTTATTATCTCATCACTGGTAAAAAGAACGACAAAAAAACTCTCATCCTTAATAAAAGGACGAAAGCATTACTTACGTGTTACCACCTTAATTTATCATTATCTCACAATAATAACCTCTTCAGGTACGCCAATATAATTATATCTTGGTTATACCCTAGCACTATAACGTGTGCGAATACGACATCTGCCTACTGGTTGTTATCTTTCGGAGTGCTGCTCAGAGATGTATTCAAATCAACTTGTTTTGCCCCTCTCACCTTCCGGGAACTCTCTGTAAAACGCTATTAACTTTACTCTTTCTCTTCAAAGCTTTATTTTTTAATTTAAAGTAATTCTAAAACTATTGTTTATTTTTGTCAATAGCATTTACAAAATTAATTTTGTCTAAATAAAAACACAAGAATTCAAAATTCAATTATTGAACTCTTGTGCTTTTTCTAAATATTAGCTATTTGCTTTTACGTAATTAAGCCTTCCGCCTTCTTTAACTACAGCAATTTCTTTTTCTGTTAAATCAACTGTTGCTTCAAATTCAGTTCCTTTAGTTAAGTTCTTAACTTTAACTACACCTGATACTAAAGCGACCTTAATATCTTCCATCTTCAAATCATCTGTTAAATCAATTCCATCATAATCAGCTTCATTTTTAAATTCCATTGGAATTATTCCATTGTTAATTAAATTTGCTTTATGAATTCTTGCAAATGATTTAGCTATAACAGCTTTAACTCCTAAATATAGTGGTGCTAACGCTGCATGCTCTCTACTTGAACCTTGTCCATAGTTTCCACCTGCTATTATAAACCCACCATTATATTCTTTAGCTCTCTTAGGGAATTCTGTATCTACAGTATTAAAACAATATTCTGCAAGATAAGGTATATTTGATCTAAATGGCAATAATTTTGAGTTTGAAGGCATAATATGATCTGTTGTAATATTATCTTCAACCTTTATCAATACTTTTCCATCTAATCCTTCAGCTAATGGTTTACTTACTGGGAATGGCTTAATATTTGGTCCTCTAACAACTTCAACCTCAGCATTAGTAGGTGCTGGTGCTAAAATCATTGAGTCATCTATCAAGAATTCCTTTGGCATATCTATTGTTAAATCCACATCTATTTCTGTTGGATTAGTTAAGACACCACTGATTGCTGATACTGCTGCTGTTTCAGGACTTACTATATATATTTGCCCAGACAAAGTTCCACTTCTTCCATAGAAATTTCTATTTACTGTTCTAAGTGAAATTCCATCAGTTCCAGGCGATTGTCCCATACCAATACATGGTCCACATCCATTTTCTAGTATTCTTGCACCTGCACTTATTATATCTGCTAATGCTCCATTTCTAGCTATCATTTCCATAACTTGTCTAGACCCTGGCCCAATAACTAAACTTACATCTGGATGCACTTTATTACCTTTCAATATCTTAGCCACTTTCATTAAATCTTCATATGAAGAGTTTGTACAGCTTCCTATGAATACTTGGTCAACTTTAATCTTTCCCACTTCACTAACCTTAGCTACATTATCTGGGCTATGTGGTTTAGCTGTAAGCGGAGCTAGTTCACTTAAATTAATTGTTACTACCTCATCATATATAGCATCTGCATCTGGCTTAAACTCTATAAAATCTTCTTCTCTTCCTTGTGCTTTAAAGAATTCTAATGTTCTTTCATCACTCGGGAATATTGAAGTTGTAGCTCCAAGTTCTGCTCCCATATTCGTTATAGTAGCTCTTTCTGGAACAGAAAGTGTTTTTACACCTTCTCCTGCGTATTCAAATACTTTTCCTACTCCACCTTTTACAGTTAACAATCTTAAAACTTCTAATATAACATCTTTTGCAGCTACCATTTTATTTAGCTTTCCAGTAAGCTCAATTTTAACTACCTTTGGAGTATTAATATTGTATGCTCCTCCGCCCATAGCAAGAGCAACATCTAACCCGCCTGCACCCATAGCAAGCATACCAACACCTCCTGCCGTTGGTGTATGGCTATCTGAACCTATTAAAGTATCTCCTGGTGTTGCAAATCTTTCTAAGAAAATTTGATGGCAAATTCCATTACCTGGCTTTGAAAAATATACTCCATACTTAGATGCTACTGTTTGAATAAACTTATGATCATCTGCATTTTCAAACCCTTGTTGTAACATATTATGATCTATAAATGCTACTGACTTTTTAGTTTTTACTCTGTCTATTCCCATTGCTTCTAATTGAAGATACGCCATAGTTCCAGTTGAATCTTGAGTTAAAGTCTTATCAATTTTTAATGCAATTGGCTCTCCTGCTTTCAACTCCCCCACAACAATATGGCTCTTTAAAATCTTATAAACTAAATTATCTCCCATTTTATATTCCCCCTATTTCTATTGCTTATTTTCTTCTAATTTTCTATGATATGCATTATATAGCTGAACTACTTCTTTATCAAATAAAGTTCTCTTTAATCTAACGGCTGTAGATCTTACAAGTTCTAATATACCAGTTGCTTCATCATCTGTAAGTTCTCTATTATATTCTCTAAACTTATTTATTATTGAAGCTCTTCCCGAATGCTTTCCTATAACAATTTGTCTTTCAAGACCAACTATCGCTGGATCAAAAGCTTCATAATTCTTAGGATCTTTTATAGCTCCATCTGCATGAATCCCTGATTCATGAGCAAACATATTAGTTCCAACAATTGCTTTCCAAATTGGAAGTTCCCTTCCCGATGCCCTTGATACATATTCAGATACTTCACGGAACATTTTTGTATCTATTCCTTCACCGCTATATCCATAAACAAGCATTAATGCCATTATAACTTCTTCTAATGCTGCATTACCCGCTCTTTCTCCAAGTCCATTTACAGTTACTCCAACATGTGATGCTCCACCTTTAATACCTGCTACAGCATTTGCCGTTGCCATTCCAAAATCATCATGAGTATGCATTTCTATATCAAAGCCTGTTTTATCATATATATATTTAATATCATCTTTAATTTTAAATGGTTCCATAATTCCTACAGTATCACAATATCTAAATCTATCTGCCCCTGCTTGTTTAGCTGCATTAATATATTCAACTAAAAAGTCTTTATCCGCTCTAGATGCATCTTCCCCATTAACAGATACATAAAGACCATTTTTCTTTGCAAATTCTACAGATTTAACCATGCTTTCTAATACCCATTCTCTGGATGTTTTAAGTTTGTGCTCAATGTGTATATCTGATACTGATATTGATATAGCAACTGCATCAACTCCACAATCTATTGATTGTTCTATGTCACCAATTACAGCTCTATTCCAAGCCATTATACTAGGCTTTAAATTTCTTTTTACAATTTCCTTTATAGCCGCTTTTTCATCTCCACCCATTGTAGGAATTCCTACCTCTAACTGGTCAACTCCTAAATCGCTAAGCATCTGTGCTATTTCTATTTTTTCTTCATTAGCAAAAACTACCCCTGCGGTTTGTTCACCATCTCTAAGAGTAGTATCTACTATAGTAACTTTTTTATTCTTGTCCAAATTACTAAGTGCCATTGCAATCCCCCCATTTAAATAATTTACTTATAGCTTATTCTTATTCTTATAAATTAACATTTTTCATGTATATTTATAATATCATACTTTAGTAAATTGGTATACTGTTTTTTTCTATTTTTTGCAATATAATTTCGCCACTCCTTCAAGTAATTTTATTTTCTTTGCAATTACAAGGTTATTTTTACTTATTATTGCAAGTTTTTTTTCAAATATTGCAATACATTAAATTTTTCAATCATTTACTCTTATAGTAATTTTAATCATTTCATTATGTATTTATACCAAATTACTCCATAGTTAATTACAATACAATCTTTATCTGTCACATATTTAAACTTATAAAAAAACTATGCTAAAGCATAATTCTAAATTTCATTCAAATTTAAATATATACTCTAACATAGCTTATTAAATTGAGATTCTTATTTTAAAATTTATTTACTTATTAACACTAAATTATTTAATAATAAATAATTTTAAATTCTAATAATTATGCTTATGATCTCCTACATGAGATATTCTATCTTTTCTTTCATGGTATTTTCCTGGTCCGAATCTTTCATCTAAACTTAAATATCCTGTAACTCTAGATACTCCTTGTATGTCTTGACTTCCACAATTTGTACAGTTATTTTCATTATTATGAAGATAAGTTCCACATTCCTTACAATATCTTATATGAAAATTGATTCCAACATAGCTGATATTAGTATTTTTATATGCATAATTTATTATATTCATTACTGTTTCAGCATCTGGTGTATCATCTACTTCAAGATAACTTATGTGCCCACCATTACAAAGTTTATGGTATGGTGCTTCAATATTAATTTTGTCCTTAATTGATATTGAATATCCTACTGGAACATGATAACTATTTGTGTAATAGTCCTTATCAGTTACCCCTTGTATTTTTCCAAAGATCTTTTGGTCTTGTTTTATAAATTTACCTGAAAGCCCTTCTGCTGGAGTTGCATAACAACTCCAATTTAATTTGTATTCTTCTGAAAGCTTATCACAGTATTCTCTTATATACTCAATGATTTTTACCCCTAACTCTCGAGCTTCTTCATCTTCACCATGATGTTTTCCTATCAATGCTGTCAATGTTTCTGCTAAACCAATAAATCCAATTCCCCAAGTTCCTTGCTTTAAAATAGGTTCTATAGAATCATCAGGAGTTAATCCTTCTGCCCCCTTCATAAGACCTTGACCTGCAACAAAAGGCAAATCTTTCACTCTTAGTTTTTTAAGAACTTCATATCTATTCATCAATGAGTCTTTTGCTAATTCTAGTCTTGAATCTAATATTTCAAAAAATTTATCTATATCACCTTTAGCTTGTAGTCCTATTCTTGGTAAGTTCAATGTTGTAGGTGCTATATTTCCTCTTCCTTTACAACCTGGTTCACCATTAACATTCTTCATTAGATAAGTTCTACATCCCATTGTAGCTGGAACATATCCTTTATCATAATACTCTTTATTAAAGTCTGCATCAATATTCATGAATGTTGGATTCATCCTCTTTGCAGCTACTCTACAAGCTAACTTAAATAAGTGGAAATAAGGATCACTCTCTTCCCTATTAACGCCAGACTTAACTCTGAAGATTATGTTTGGAAAAATAGGTTGTTCTCCTTTTCCTAATCCTTTTTCATATTCTAAAAGAAATATTTCACACACTAGCGCAGCATCCTTACTAGTTGGTAATCCAATATTAATTGAACTAAAAGGAACCTGTGAACCAGCTCTTGAGTGCATTGTATTAAGATTATAAACAACACCTTGCATAGCTTGATGTATTTTTTTTCTTACCTTGCCTTCAAGTAAGGCCTCTATCTTTTCCTCTGGTATTTCTAATTCTTCTAATTCTTTTCTTATTTCATCTCTAGTAGGATCTACAAATATCCCCATATCATTATCAAAGTCTGGATGCGATTGTCCTCCAAACATATCATTTTGAGTGGATTGCAATAATATACATGACAATTCAGCAGCTGTCTCTATTCTTTTAGGAGCATTAATTGTTCCATATCCTGTATTGAATCCATTTTCTAAAATTTCTCTAGTTGGAATATGAAGACAATTTACAGTTAAATTGTAGCTATCTAAATCATGGTAATACAAATCTCCTGTTTCGTGAGCCTTTGCTAAATTCTTAGGCATTGTTGCTAAGGTATTCCATTTGTTAGATTCAGATGCTATTCTTAATAATTTTGAACTAAAATTATTCCCAACATTAGCATTATCCCTATCAGTCTCAACTCCAATTTGCCTTATTGCTCTCATTAGATCTGATTTTATTTCTCTAACCTTAGTTCTTTCACTTCTATATGATGAATAAGCAATTGCTATATCTTTGTGACCTTCATCCTTCAGAGCTTTTTCTACAAGATTTTGTATTTGCTCTACCGTAACAGTTCTTTTGTATTCTGACTCAACTTCAATATATTTTATTACTTTATGTACAGTGTCTAACACTTGACTTTCCTTTAATAATAAACCGATTTCACTAGCTGATCCTTTAATCGCTTGAGCTATTTTATCCGAATTAAATTTAACTTCTCTCCCATCCCTTTTCACAACATATAGCATTTTTATTCCCTCCACACACAATATATAGTATTTAACTACCGTATTATTATACTGTATTAGGTATTCATTAGCAATGCTACTATTTTTTTATTTTTTAGGCTTTAGAATTTAATTATCGTGATTTACATCCGATTATCTTTTATTTTTCCTATTTTTTATGATTTTTAAGTATTTGACTAATTGAGAAATTTTATATTCACTCTATTTTACTACGTTCATAAATAGTATAATACTTTTCATTAAATTTATTCTGTAAGTTTATACAATAAATTATTTTTTCAAAAGACTTTTCCTTGAATACTTATTTACTAATTAGTAAATAATATTATCGTAATAATCTATATAAATATGAAAGGAAATTATTTTTATATGAAAAATTTTATATTAGATTCAACTTATAAAGATGTTACTATTATTAATAGCAATGATGATATAAGTATCGTTCCCTTAAGTTCTTTACGCCTCAATTCCATTCCTCATAATTATGTACATATAAGTGAAACCGCTATAAATCATGCTATTGATTATAATAAAAATAGTAGATTAAATAATTATAGCATAATTGACTATTTATAATTATTGGTATAAACTGTATATGATAATGTGCTAGGGGAGCCATCGTGCTGAGATTTGATATTCATAAACCCTTAAAACCTGATCTAGTTAATTCTAGCGTAGGGAATGCAACCTTATAAAAATATTTTCATATTTATTTGGTTCATAATCTCCAAGCACAATAAAGGAGGTTTTTTTTATGTCAATTTTTAACGATTGGTCTGTACAATTTTCCGAACTAATCCAAAAATTTCCACAAAATATTCAGGACATAGCTGCAAGTCCAATGTCAATTGCTACACTAATAGGATGTATATTGTTACTTGTGGTATTAGTCAAAGCAAAAAAAATTCAATTCACTCCACAATTAATTGCTCGTATTGGTATAGCCTTAGCATTGGCAACTGTATTAAAAATGCTTAGAATATATCACTTTCCACAAGGCGGAAGTATTACATTAGGTAGTATGGTTCCAATTATGCTTATAGCTCTTATGTATGGTCCAGAAATAGGTTTCCTAACTGGGTTCCTATATGGCATAATAACATTAATCTTAGATCCATATATCTTAAGTCCAATACAAGTATTATTTGATTATCCATTACCTTTTACAGCACTAGGTGTTGTTGGATTCTTTAAAAACAAGAAATTACTCGGAGTAGGTATAGCAGCCTTTGTTCGGTTCATATGTCATTTCATTTCAGGTGTGGCATTCTTTGGGTCATATGCTCCTGACGGAATGTCTCCAGTTGTATATTCAGTAATAGTTAATGGTCCTATGGTTGGAATAGAAGCTATCATATGCTTAGTAATTTTTGCTGTACTTCCTATGGAAAGGATAGTACATGCATCTTCAACAAATGCCATAACTAATTAAGCTTTTAATAAAATAGGATTGATTTTGTATTAACAATAATCAATCCTATTTTTATTTATATGCATAAACTTATTTACACATATACTTCTATTCTTCTACTTCAATTGCATTTACTGGACAGCTTTCTTCAGCCTCTTTAGCTGAATCCTCAGCATCTGATGGTACTTCATCCACTATAGCCCCTGCTTTTCCATCATCTTGCATATCAAAGCATTCTGGACATATAGATGGACATAATCCACATGCTATGCACGTATCTTTATCTACCTTTGGTTTCATAATTTAATTCATCTCCTCAATATAAAATTACATAACTTATTATTTCCTAAGAAATATTAAGTTATGTATTAATATAATTATATAATTTTCAATTATAAAACCACTATATTTCTAATATAATCCTTCAAATATTAATGAATATAATGAATTTTCTCTCACATATTCCTCAGCTTTCCCACTTTCTAATGCTTCTGTAAGTTCAATATTAATTGGTAGTTCTCCAATTAAAGGAATTCCTAAATAGTCAGCATTTTCTTCTGAAGATTTTTTACTAAATACTCTTATCTTTTTATCACAATCTGGGCAATTTATATAGGCCATATTTTCTACTACACCTTTAATCTTAATACCTATTTTTTGTGCCATTATAACAACTTTCTTAACAATCATAGATACCATATCCTGAGGTGTAGAAACTACCACTATTTCATCTATTGGCAGCTCTTGCATTACAGTTAATGCAATATCCCCTGTTCCCGGTGGCATATCAATAAGTAAATAATCAAGTTCTCCCCAATTAGTTTCTACAAACATTTGCTTTAATACTCCAGTAATTACAGGTCCTCTCCAAATTACAGGTTCATCTTCTACGGCAGTTAGAAGGTTCATCGAAATTACTTTTATTTCACTATCTGTTTCAACTGGTTCAAATTTCACCATATCATTTTCTAAAGGAATTATGGTTGCCCTTTTATCATTAACTCCAAAAAATCTTGGCATAGATGGTCCTGTTATATCTGCATCTAATACTCCTACTTTATACCCATTCTTTGCTAACATAGTTGCTATAATTCCAGTAACAGTTGATTTTCCAACTCCACCTTTTCCACTTATAATTCCTATAATATTTTTAATCTTCCCATATCTAGGCATTAATTTGGGATTCTCTTCTTTACATCCTGTTTCCTTTGTTTGACATGTATCTTTACTTTTACAATTTTCACAACTCATTATGTCTATTCCTCCCTACCAGTTCTGAGGTACCTTATTAGGTTCACTTACCTTAATATTCCAATCCTTATAATCATATTCTGCAACTACATAATAGTTTTCAGTAGACTTATCCTTACTATTTTCTATTGTTATTAATGTTTTGAAAGTTGTAGTATTATATCCTCTATTTTTTACTTTAATTATTGTATCAAAATTCTGGTCACTATTTACTAAACTAACATTAGGTAATGTCTTAGCTAACTTTTTCTTAAACTCCTCTAAATCTACAGAAAATATATATTTTAAGCAATCTGTATCAGACTGTATATCCACTCCAACTTTATTTCCATTAGATAAGGAATCCTTTTTGCTCTCGATAACTTTTAAAATTGCTTCATAATATATATAATTAAACTCTCTTGGTTTCCTTATAAATGAAAGATTTTGCATTATAGTATTCTCTAAATTTTTAGGAACTGAAAATTCTGTATTATCGTCATAAAAATTTCCAATATCATGTCCATTATCTCCAACTACATAGTTGTATTTTTTTACATCAGTGCCAGTATACACTTCAAAAACGTAATCTGGATCATAAGAACTCTTTTGTGAAACTTTACTACCTTTTGATAAAATGTTATAAATATCACTTATTGCCTTGTCATCTCTAACCACAAATCTAAATCCACTATCTCTAACGCTCTGTATTATGATTTTATCAACTTTATTTTGCTTTATATACTCAAATTCATTATTTTTTAAATTCATTTTAACTTGCAAATCATTAATAACATTGCACCCTGAAAGCATTACACTTATACTCAGTAACATAGCTAACATCATAATTGAAAATTTATTTTTCTTCAATGCTTTTTTTCGCTCCTTTAAAAATTCTGCTGTTATAAAAAACAATAATCCCAAATACTAAAGTAAATATTGCAATAAATTGTGATGTAGATAAAATACCCACATTTCCTCTAGGATCATTTCTTAAAAATTCCACTATAAATCTTCCTATGCTGTATATTATTAAATACATACCCATTGTTTTACCACGTTGTTTTGTCTTCTTACTATAATATAAAAGAAATAATCCCATTGCAAAATCAAAGATGGATGAATATATTTGTGTAGGATGTAAATGTACTCCTGCAGGAGCAAGTGATCCTTCTGGAAATTCAACGCCTATTGGCAGTGTAGTTTTAGCTCCATAGCAGCATCCTGCCAAAAAGCATCCAATTCTTCCAAATCCTTGTGCAATTGCAAGCCCTGGAACCGTCATATCTAGCATTTCAATTATATCCCAACTCTTTTTTCTGCAATATAAATATATAGCTAGTGCACCACCACCTATTGCTCCATAAATTACAAAACCATATCCAAAATCCAATAATACTTTAGGGTCTTTTATAATATCAGCAATTTCTGTTATTATAAATAATCCCTTACCTCCAATTATTCCACCTATAACTGCAAAAATTATTAGATTTAATAAATGATCTTCATTAAATCCCTTCTTTTTTCCCTTATTTATAAATAAAGCTGCTGCAACTATAATCCCAATTGCAATCATTAATCCGTAGCTCTTTATTTGTATTCCAAATATCTCAAATAATATTATCCTCATTACTTCCCTCCAAACATAAATAAGTATCAAGGAGAAGCTATTTTCGCCTCTCCTTGATACTTAGATTATAATACTTATCATGTTTATTGGCAAATCTTATTTATCATACATAAAATGACTATATTAAAGCTTACAATTCACACTTAAATTGAAATACTTTAAAGCTTAAATCAAAAAATTAATTTTTATTCTTCAAACTGCTTTAATGCTAGAAATAATAGCATTAACTATAGTATTCATATTTTCTTCATAATCCTTTCCTATAAGATTAAATGATACTTTTATTATCTTCCCTTCTCCAACATTTAAATAATAACATTCATTCTTATACTCATATCCGCCCTTTATGCTTGTCTCATATTTAACTAATACTCCTGAACTATTAGAATTCTTAAAAGGTACTAATTCTGAATTATAGTACTCTAAATACTGATTATTTAAATCATTTTCTGCAAATACATTTACATCTTCTCTAGTATTTATTACTTGCAATAAACCTTTTATCTTATTATCCTTACCTTTAAAATTTAAGGTGGAGCTAACATATTTACCCTTACTTTCTTTTTCTTCTACAATCCACTCACTTGGTAGAAATATATTGTACTTATTCTCATCAAAAGTATATTCTTTAAATTCACTTATACCTTGACTTATAAGAGCTATCTGCTCAAAGTTTTCCTTAAATACCCCTTGTATCATGACTAATATCAACATTAATGATAATAATATCGATATAACTATTAATTGCCTTTTATTCATAATGATTTAGCTCTATCTTGTTGGGATGACAATTGACGAATTTTTAAAGTCATAAAACATTAACCAATACCCCAAATCATTTTTATTATCATTAGTCCATGTTACAAAGCCAGTCCTACCACCATATGGCTGATCATTTTTCGCTTTACTTCCCGGAATAGCATATATTATATACTTCAATTCTCCAATGTTATTACATTTATACCCTAATAGGAAATGACCCATTTTACTAATGTAAGGGTAATAATTTAACATTGGGTATAATGCTAAAGTGTATTTATTATAGTTTGATTCATCCGCTAAATCATCAATACTATTAACATTTACTTTATACCATTTACAATAATTTATATCACTTAAATTTGCATCATGAGGTCTAAAGTCTTCTGCAAGTTTTTCAAAGAACTTTCCTATAGTTCCAACTAAATTAAATCCTTCAACTGGTTTTTCTTGTTCATGCTTAGTTAATTTTGCTGGCCCACTCTCAGTTAAATCAATGTTTTGCATCCCTACATTTGTTTTCTCCATATTGTTTGTCATTGAATTCTCTATAGTTTTCTGACCTGTTCCTCCCATTGATTGGTTTGTAGCTACTCCACATTGACCTGATTCCGTAGGCGTTTTATTAAACTTTGCCATTTCTGCAATTGGTTGAGTCATTGCTCCTTGGTTCGAATAATTTGTATTTGTTGGTTGAATGCTTTTCTCATACTTGTCAAAATCTATTAAGTCTGACCTGTCATCATTATAACCTTGATTTAATCTATCTAATTGAAAATTCTCCTCAACTCTTTTTGCACTACAATAATAGTTACTAAAATCTTTATTGTTGTCTTTACATTTCTTTTCTAATTTGAATTTTTTCCACTTACATCCGTGTTTCTTATCCTTTATAAAACCATATACTATAACGTCCTCATGCATATGATAATCTATGTTTATATCTATTATTCCATTATCTTCATCCAAGTTTTTAGCTAATTTGCTTATAACGTCTTCTAAATCTTCCTTCTCATTTTCAACATCATCATGTTTATCACACTTATGACATTTATGAGATCCTTTCTCTTCTTTGCCTTTACATCTATCATCATCAAAAGACTCTATGTTTTCCGCTGCATTAGGAGATTTTTCTGGGATTCTATTTTGCTTATCCTCCATTTTAAAACTATTAGTGCTTAAATTTCCTAATTCTATGTTCTCTTTAATCTTAAAATTATTTTCAGCTTTTTTGTTTTCTCCTAATTCAGTTTTGGAGCTATTTACATTAGATATTTTAATTTCCATATCATTGGATTTTTCTGAGTTATTAGCTGTGCTTGAACTAAAGAACTCTTTTTTCTTAGCTTCTAAATTTAATTTATTAATATCATTTCTAGAATCAACTTTAACAATTTTATATTTTCTCCAATTCTCTGAAGAATCTTCCCCATTCATAAATCCATGCATTATGAATTCACTTTCATTGTCTTTTGTCTTACAAACTGCTGCTCCTGATATTTTTTCATATGATATTCCAAGTCCAGCTATGTTATTAACATAATATTCTCTACTAGTATCAGCCTTTCCAACATTGTTTATTGCTAAAGGCCCAATATCAATTAATTGTTTCAAATCTCTTTTGGAACAGATAAGTACCATAGAATAATCATCTTCTGGCCTAAGATTCTGAGCATAAAATGATATTTTACATTTATCCCCTTTTGCTTCAATCTTAGCATATCCAGATAAAGTTTTATCACTTGAGTGAGAATATCCTCTTTCATCTTCTTGTAATATTATAAAATTTCTATACAACTTATTATGTGCCAACCCTACTTTCCCTCCACATATATTTATTCCATATATTATATGTGGAGAAAATACAATTATGATTTAACTTGTATTTTTTCATAGTTTCATACACTGCTAAAATATTTATAATTTAGTTCCTAAATTCAAAAATACAATCTGATAATAATGCAAATTCTTCTAATGTTAATGTCTCTGCTCTTCGCTTAGGGTCTATTCCTGATTTTTCAAATGCCTTTTCTAATGCGTCTACATTAACTTTAAGTGATTTTGCTGCATTCCATAAGGTTTTTCGTCTCATATTAAAACCAGCTCTTACAAGTTCAAACATCAAAGCAATACTTTTAGCTTTTACTCTTGGTTCATCTAACTTGTCTAACCTTATTACTATAGATTCTACCTTTGGCCTTGGAATAAAACATGTTGGAGGTACCTTTCTAAGTATTTTAGTATCACAATAATATTGCACTAAAACAGATAATGATCCATACTCCTTAGTATTTGGTTCGGCATTAATCCTCTCAGCAACCTCTTTTTGAATCATAATAGTTAAGGATTTGAAATTATATCCTTCCTTAAGAAGTTTAACAATTATAGGAGTTGTAACATAATACGGAAGATTTGCCACCAATTTTACACTCTTCTCATCACCTATAAGTTCGTTAAAATCTACTTTAAGTGCATCTTTATGTACTAAATCAAAATTCTTATGATCTCCTAATTCCTGTTGCAATATAGGAATTAGGTCATTATCCAATTCAATAGAAGTCACTTTTTTAGCTTTCATTAAAAGTTGTGCAGTCAGTGTTCCAACTCCTGGTCCAATTTCTATTATAAAATCTTCATCATTTACTTCTGCACCACTTACAATGTCATTAAGCACTGAATCATCAACTAAAAAATTTTGACCAAGGCTTTTTGAAAACTTAAAATTATATTTCTTAACTAACTCTTGTGTTTTTATATCTTTCAAATCCATTTATTTATTACCTACTTCCAATTGTTTTTCTATTTCTTCTATAGCATTAGTAAATTCTTCTTTAGTTATTCCGTAATTATTTAACCTAGAAACCATTTGTGCTGCATTCCCATAACCTATACCTAATATTTTACCAAGCATATTTCTTCTAATCTTTGATGTATTATCTCCTGTAAGCTTGAAATAAAACATATCCTGCATAGTAAAAAATTCATGTTTTTCTTCTTGAGTTATTTTAGCCATTTCAAGTGCTCTTAAAATAACTTCAGGATTTGCATTTTCTACTCCGATATCTCCATTCTTTAATCCGTCTTCCTTTGAAATATAAGCATGCTTTATTCCCTTAACTCTTTTAGATATTATTCTTCTTATCTTTTCACCTGCAAAATCTGGATCAGTTAATACAATTACACCTTTTCTCTTTTGAGCTTCCTGTATTCGTGCTATTACCTTTGCATTTATTCCAAAGCCCCCAACGGCTATTATTTCCGCATCTATGGCTTTCTTTACGGCATCGACATCGTCTCTACCCTCAACAACTATTACTTCTTTTATCAAAACTCTACTTCCTTTCATTTATGCTGAAATATTTAGTTTCTAAATTATTATCTCATTCGCATCTCTTTTAATAATAATGTAAAATATCTATAATTTAAAGAAAAAAATAGAGATAACAAATGTTATCTCTTAAAATAATTTACCATTCTCCCGGATAAGCAACCAACAATAAATTCACTGATCTTCTTCCCCAACTATCACATTCACTTGATGAATCAAGAAATAAATCAATTTTGTTGCCTCTTATAGCACCTCCTGTATCAGCTGCAATAGCATATCCATAACCATCTACAAAAACTTTGCTTCCTAATGGTACTACAGATGGATCAACTGCAATCGTACTTAATCCGCCTTCATTCCTAACAGGTCTTCTTCCTGTAGCAGTAGTCGAATGACCACTATAGGCAGTTGCTGTACAATTCATTTTTTTCTTATATTTTATTTGTTCTCCACCTCTGCTTGCATAAACTTGACCAGTTCCTTTTATCACCACTTTATTCTGTGGCTCTACAATAGTCTTTGCGCTTTTTACATTCCGAGAAACTTCTACTCCATCTTTATATACTACTTGATAGGTAATTTCCTTTTGACCATTAACTCCATCACTCTTTACCTTTTGAACACTAGTGTCCAAGTTTTCATCATTTTCAACTATTGTATCGAAGTTAATTGGTTGTTTCTCTACAAGATCTTTGGTATCAACTTTAACAAGTTGTACATTTGAGTTTTCTTCTACCTTAGAATCTAATGAAGGTGATACTTCATCTACATCTTCATCAAAGCTTATACCTTGATCTTTTAATGTATCTTGTTCTGCTTCTAGCATATCTTTAACTGTATCTTCTGCTGTTTGTACCTTTAATTGTATTCCATTTGCTTTAATTTCTACTGGAATAGCTCTCTTTAATTTAATAGTTTCTTTCGCAGATACTTTGGATTCCAAGGATGGTTGCACTTTGTCTTTTTCAGCTAATTGTATGCCTCTTTCTTGCAACACATCTTTAACAGTCCCCTTGTAAGTGACAAAAGTCTCTTCTTTACCGTCTACACTTAATACGAGCGTTTTTCTCATGCTCAATATCGTCACTATTGTAACAACTACAACTATAATTGCAATTGCTCCAACTATTTTTTTTGCCTTCGGACCGTTAGAAAAACTTTGTTTAACAAATTGTTTAAATTTTTCTATCATTAAATTCCCTCCTTTGGCAAGAGTGTCTTTTGATTATATATTAATATTCCAAAGTTGTCAAATTAACACCCTCTTGCATTATAATGAAGCGTAGTAATAATGCACTCTGTGCATAAAAATTATAAATACAAATGATAGCGGATTTTATATTACTCCATTATAAAGTTAAAAATTTAACAATATTAAATTATGATTTATTATGTTATCTTTACTAAAACTTTGTTAGTATAAATTAATAAGTATACAAGTTATATTTTACCTTATTTTTCCTTTTTAATCAACCTATAAAAATTCTCGTTAAACTTTAAATTCGCTTCATATGGGTCAATTTCTTTGATTTCTGCAATTCTAGTTATTATATATTCGATATAGTCCGATTTATTCCTTTTACCTCTATTTGGTTCAGGCGCCATATACGGACAATCCGTTTCAACAAGAATTTTATCTATTGGTATCTCCTTTACTACACTAACTACTTTTTTAGCGTTCTTAAAAGTAACTACTCCAGTAAAACCTATATAATATCCAAGTTTTATGCATTCCTTTGCAAATTCTACACTTCCCGAAAAGCAATGTACTACCCCTGTAACTTCAGGAAATTCTTTCATTATTTCTAATGTATCTTGATGAGCCTCTCTATCATGAATAATAACTGGTAAATCTAATTCTCTTGCTAAATTCATTTGTCTTCTAAATACTTCTTTTTGAATTTCTTTTGATGGATTTTCTTCCCAATAATAATCTAATCCTATTTCCCCAATAGCTACAATTTTATCATTTTTACTAATGTATTCTTTAATTTCTTCTAACGTATTTTCTTTCATATCATTTGCATTTTCTGGATGTATTCCTAATGCACCAATTATGAAATCATACTCTCTAGTCAATTTATCTGTACTTTTCAAGCTATCATATGATGCAGCACAATTTAGAACTCCAATAACACCATTTTTCCTAATCTCATCAAATACTACTTCCCTATCTTCATTAAAAGCTTCATCATCATAATGAGCATGACTATCTATTATTTTATATTTTCCTTCCATAAATAAAATCCTTTCTTTATATTGTATACCTCAATTCAATAATTAAGTTAATATAATATTAATTTTTTTGACACCTAATTGCCATATTCATATCTTAAAATATGAATTGTAAAGTAGTTAAAGCATTATTATTTACCCCTTTAACCATTAATATATGGTTATAGAACGTCTCACTCCCCTAAGTGAGACGTTCTTTTATTGTTTTACATTTATTAAATATGAAACTTCCATTCCTAACATATTATCAATCCACACAAAGTAAGTGATCATATAAAATTATTTTTATATGCGATCAACTCACAAATGAATTAACTAAGTTCAAGAATCTAAATCATAGATGCTCACAGAGAAAGTTCTGCACTTATAAAGAAGCAGCTATGCTGCAACCAAGAACCTTTCACTTATAGCCAAATACAAGATTTGGATCATCACTTTTGTACTTTCACTTACCTGCTTATCTTACTATGCTTCCTGATTCTAGATCTCCTGGATCTACAGCCTTTAACACGCTATCATCATCCGTTGCAGCACATAAAATCATTCCCTGTGATAATTCACCTCTAAGTTTTACAGGTTTTAAATTAGCTACTAGCACAACATTTTTTCCAACTAATTCTTCTGGTTTATAGTGGACTGCTATTCCTGAAACCACTTGTCTTTCTTCTCCACCTAAATCCACTTTTAATTTTAATAATTTCTTAGCTCCTTTTATTTGTTCACAAGCTAATACTTTAACAACTCTTAAATCAATTTTTTCAAAATCTTCAATCGTGATTTCTTCTTTAATTGGAGTTATTTCTCTCTTAGCTGGTTGAGATGCCGCTCTTAAAGCTTCTAATTCTGCAAGCTTTTTATCAACATCTATTCTTGGGAATAAGTTTTCAGTTTTAACAACTTTTGTTCCAGCCTTTGTTCCATCAAATGCTTTTAGTGATTCCCATGCTATTTCTGAAGTATTTATTTGTTCATTGATCTTTTTAGCTGTATCTGGTAAGAAGGCTGAAATCATTACTGATGCAAATCTAAGACTTTCAGCTAAATTATAAAGAACTGTTCCAAGTCTAGCTTTTTTAGCCTCATCCTTAGCTAATATCCATGGAGTTGTTTCATCTATATACTTATTTGCTCTTCCTATTAATTCAAATACATATTCTAAAGCTTGTGGTATATTTAATTCATTAACTGCTGCTTCAATTTTTCCTGGCGCTGCTAAAGCTAAACTTATTAATTCATCATCAATAGCTTCTTTTTCAACTTGTGCAGGCATTTCTCCAGCAAAATATTTTTCAACCATTGCAACTGTTCTTGATAAAAGATTACCTAAGTCATTACAAAGGTCAGAATTTATCTTCTTTATAAATATCTCATTATTAAATAATCCATCTGCTCCAAATGGAATTTCCTTTAATAAATAATATCTTACAGGATCTACTCCAAATTCATTTACAAGAACAACCGGATCAACTACATTTCCTTTAGATTTTGACATCTTTCCACCATCAACAAGAAGCCATCCATGCCCAAATACTTGCTTTGGAAGTGGTAAATCTAATGCCATTAACATAATTGGCCAATAAATAGTATGGAATCTTAAAATATCTTTTCCTATTAAATGCACATCTGCTGGCCAGAATTTATCGTATAATTCTTTGTTATCTTGACCATATCCAAGAGCAGTTATATAGTTTGATAATGCATCTATCCAAACATACACAACATGACTTTCATCAAAAGTTACAGGAACTCCCCAGTTAAAGCTTGTTCTTGATACGCAAAGATCTTGAAGACCTGGTCTTAAGAAGTTATTTAACATTTCATTCTTTCTTGATTCTGGTTGAATGAAATCCGGATGATCTTCAATATATTTTATTAATCTATCTGCATATTTACTCATTTTAAAGAAATAAGCTTCTTCCTTTGATTTTTCAACTGGTCTTCCACAATCAGGACAGTTTCCATCTACCAATTGAGTATCAGTCCAAAATGATTCACAAGGTGTACAATACCACCCTTCATAAGAACTCTTATAGATATCTCCTTGATCATATAATTTCTTAAATATATCTTGAACAGCTTTAATATGATAATCATCAGTAGTTCTAATGAACTTATCATAACTTATATTCATCATGCTCCAAAGATCCTTAATACCAGCAACAACTTCATCTACATGCTCTTTTGGTGTAATTCCCTTTTCTTCAGCTATTCTTTGAATCTTTTGACCATGTTCATCTGTTCCTGTTAAAAACATTACATCATAGCCTGTTAATCTTTTGAATCTTGCAAGTGCATCCGCAGCTACAGTAGTATAAGTATTTCCTATATGTAGCTTTGTTGATGGATAATAAATTGGTGTAGTAATATAATATGTTTTTTTACAATCTGTACACATTATTTGTGTTCCTCCTTATTTTAAGCCAATGAGTATTTATATATCTAAAAAAATACTTCACTGCGATTTTACATTTATAATAAAAAAGCCTCTATATAGGATATTAAAACCTATATAGAGACGCATTATACGTGTTACCACTCTATTTCTTACTCACTTCACAATGAATAACTTATTAGGTGACCATCATCACCCTGCAATATAACGGTTGCGCCCGTATTTCCCTAACCAATATCTTGGCTCAAAAAACATGCTCTAAGACCATCTTCATAAAATTCACAAACGCTAACTTTCAGCATGTATTAGCTCTCTTATAGAATGATTCTTTTACTACTCTTCTCATCATCGCAATCTTATACAATTAAAAATTTATGCCCTTCAGGGTATCCTGTGGACAATTAACAGTTTACAGTTGAAGTAAAATTCTTTCAGAATTTTTTAATATAATTTTACGCAGTTAAACTAAATTACAATACTTCCTGTTAATTCTCAAATTATTTACATTATACTATTTGTTAGAATTAAGTGCAATAATATATTTATAATTGATTAGTGAAATTATTTTTAATTTCTATATTAAGAATAATAACTTTAAATGTATTATATTGCTTTAGTTTCTTCTTTAAGGAATTGCTTTTCATCATCATTTAAAAATGGGCTTAATTTTTCATAAGTTTCTTTATGGTAATCATTCAACCATTCTTTTTCATAATCTGTTAGTAAATTCACATCAATTCCTTCTAAATCTATTGGACAATATGACATTGTTTCAAATTTATAAAATTCTCCAAATTCTTCATCCTTTTTATCTGGAACAACTAGCATTATATTCTCTGTTCTGATTCCATGTTTTCCTTCTCTATATATTCCTGGTTCATTAGTTAATATCATTCCTGGTTCTAACTCTACTGTATTTGGAATTGGCCTTATTGTTTGTGGTCCTTCATGAACACTTAAGCAGAAACCTACTCCATGTCCTGTTCCACATTTATAATCTAGCCCTTCTTCCCATAAAACCCTTCTACTTAATATATCTACATTAGAACCTGTTGTTCCCTTTAAGAATACAGCCTTCATAAGGCCAATATGCGCCTTTAATACTAATGTAAAATCTCTTTTTTCTTCTTCAGTCAATTTTCCCAAAATAATGCTACGAGTAATATCTGTAGTTCCATCGAAGTATTGTCCCCCACTATCAACTAGCAATATCCCTTCTTTTTTTAACTCATATGCACTTTCTTCTGTTGCTGAATAATGCATCATTGCTGCATGTTCCTTGTACCCTGCAATTGTAGCAAAGCTTTCTTCTATAAATAATTCACCTTTACTTCTTATTTCACACAACTTGTCAGCTAATGAAAGTTCTGTAATAACTTCTTTTCCTACGTTATCCTTAATCCATTTTATAAACCTTACCATTGCAACTCCATCCTTAAGCTGGCAATTTTTAAGGCTATTTATTTCTGTTTCATTCTTTATTGCTTTTAATTTTGTAGTTATATTTAACTCTTCTATTTTCTTAACATCATTATTAATTTGTTCATATATATAGGCACTTACTTTGTCCGAATCAAATATGATACTGTCCTTTATTTCTTTTATATATTCGAATACATCCTCATAATTTTTTATTATAATTCCTTCTCTAGATAAAGCTTCTTTATCTGAATCGGAAATTTTTTCTACATCTATATAAAGTATTGCTCTATCCTCATCAATTAGTGCGTATGATAAAACTACTGGCGTATTTTTAACATCGTTTCCTCTAATATTAAAAAGCCAGGCTATATCATCTAATGATGATATAATATAAGCTTTACTTCCTAATTTATTCATATCATTTCTTACTTCTTGGATTTTTTCCTTTGCACTCTTTCCACAATATTTTGTATCAAGTATAAAAACTTTTTCCTTTGGCATTTCTGGTTTATCAGTCCAAATTTCTTCAATTAAATCTTTATCCATAGCAATATTAATATTTTTGTTTTGTTTTATTTTTAAAATATCTTTGTATCTATTAACTGGTAATACTCTTCCATCAAAGCCTAACGTCTGACCTTCTGACACATTTTCCATAAGCCATTCTTCTAATGTTGGCCATCCTGGAATTCTCATCTTAAAAAGTTCTACTCCTGAACCTTCTAATTGTTGGTTAGCTTGTATGAAATACCTTCCATCAGTCCATAAAATCGCTTTTTCTAATCCAATTAAGGCTGTTCCTGCAGATCCAGTAAAACCTGTTATATACGCTCTTGCTTTGAAACATTCAGCTACATATTCACTTTGATGAAAATCCTCACTTGGCACTATATAATAATCTATTTTCTCTTTTTTCATTAGTTCCCTTAATTTTTGTATTCGTTCTGATACTTTCATTTATTCCAACCTTCCTTTAATACTGTTATTAGCAAATAAAACACCAAGTCAATGCTGTCAAACAGATTGACTTGCTATTTTACCAAATACTTTTCATTATATTTAACAAGTTAATCTATGAATTTCTTAGATGCAGTATATATTATTTCATAAACTCTTCAATTTCATTAACTTCTTTAATCATATCTTTGGTCAAGACTTCACAACCATCCTTGGTAACTAAAATATCATCTTCAATTCTTATTCCAATAGATTCTTCACTAATGTATATTCCTGGTTCAACTGTAAATACCATTCCTTCTGCAAAAGTAAATTCTCTTCCCAATATTCCCAAATCATGGGTATCTAACCCTAAATTATGTCCTATGCTATGCCAATAATATTTATTAACTTCAGACTTTTCTTTAATAAGTCCTAATCCAATACATTCTTCAGCAATTAAATCCTTTGCCCACGCATTTAATTCTTTAGAATCTACACCTGGCTTTATCTTTTTAATAACAGCTTTATTCACTCTGAGAACAGCTTCGTAAACTTCTTTTTGTCTAGCTGTAAACTTCCCATTTACCGGAAAATCTCTAGTGATATCTGCATTATATAAATTCCATTGAGCTCCTAGATCAAATAATATTAAATCACCATCTTTTATTTCGCTATCATTATTTACATAATGAAGTATTGCCGCATTTTTTCCTGCTGCTGCAATAGTTCTGAAGGCGTAATCCTTAACTCCTTTTGTTTTACATTCAAAATCAAAATATGCTTCAAGCTCATATTCTTTCATTCCAGCTTTAGCATTTTTCATTAACGACTTTACACCTGCTATTGTTATTTCTATTGCTTTTCTCATTTCTGCTATTTCTTCATCAGATTTAATCATTCTTAGAGGTGCTATCTTATGAGATATATTTTTTATATTAATGTAAGGGTATTTTTGATTCATATCCCTTCCAAAAACATTAGCTATAGAGTCTTCTTCTTCCATTTCTTCTCTATCTAAATCTAAATATAAATTAATCTCTTCAACACCTCTTATTAACCTATTTAAATAAGAAGTAAATTCCTTCATATAAACTACATCTTTTACGCCAGATATTTCTTGCCCCTCAGTATCTCTTAAAGTCTTTCCATTCCATAACTCTTTATCTAAATCTAAATCTTTTAAGAACAGCTTTTCGCTTATTTCTCCTTTAATTTTTGACAAAACTATAATATGCTCTTCTTCTTGTATTCCTGTTAAATAATAAAAATTTTTATTAACTGTAAATTGATAGAATTCATCTCCAGTCTTTTTGCATGGCTTTCCTGAAAATAAAACTACAATCGAATTATTTTCTAAACTGTTGATTAAATTACTTCTGTTTCTAATAAATGCCTCTTTCTTCATAAATGTATCCTCTTTCCTGTTTAGAAATATTTTCTTCTACAAACATATAATACTGCAAAAATTTATACTAATAAAGATACTTAACATAAAAATATATTTACCACAAAAATTGCCATAATTATTGCTGTCATATCTGCTAGTATTGCTGCCCATAAAGTATGCCTTATTTTTTTTACTTTTATTGCTCCAAAATACACTGTAATTGTGTAAAATATTGTTTCTGTACTCCCCATTACAACAGAAGCTATAAGTCCAGTTCTAGTATCTGGTCCAAAACTTTTTATTATATCTGTAAATACCCCTATTGCTCCACTTCCTGATAAAGGTTTTATTATTAGCAAAGGAATAAGATCCTTTGGCAATCCAATCAAATTTCCGATAGGTGCTATTAGATTATTTAATAAATCCATTAATTTAGCTTCCTTAAATATTTGCACTGCAATTATCATAGCTAAAAGATATGGAAATATCCTTAAAGTTACTTGTAAACCATCTTTAGCTCCTTCTATAAACCATTCATAAACTTTTCTTCCTTTGAACATTCCATAGGTTATAATAAGTAAAAATATTATTGGTATTATGCTTTTACTTAAATAATTAAACATATAATTATTCTCCCTCTGTAAATCAAAAATACTTCTGCAATATTTTGCAGCATACTATTCCAACAATTGCTGCTGTTGTAGTAGATACTAGTGTAGGTAATATTATAATACCTGGATTTAATGAATTACATGCAGCTCTTATAGAAATTATTGTAGATGGAATTAATTGAATACAAGTAGCATTTAATACTAGAAAAAGTGCCATATCATTAGATGCAATCCCTTTATTATCATTTAACCTATTCATTTCCTCCATTGCCTTAATTCCAAATGGTGTTGCTGCATTAGACAATCCCATCATATTAGCTGTAAGATTCATTACTATAGCACCTAAAGTTTTTTCGTCCTTTGATGCTTCTTTAAAAATAAGTTTTAGAATTGGTTTTAATAATTTCGATATTTTTTCTGTGAGTCCACTATTTTCGGCCACCTTCATCGCACCACACCAAAAACACATTATACCAGTAAGTTCAATTGCAAAAGTAACAGTATTCCCTGATGAATTAATTATTGCTTTAGAAATAATTTCACCATTTCCACTCAATATCCCAACTAAAATTCCGAAAAATATTAGAAAAAACCAAATATAATTTATCATATTCTCCCCCATAGTATAATTATTCTTTACATTTATATTCCTTGCACTTATTTTTTAGTAGTGATAGGATATACTTATTAAACATAAATAAATAAAAAGGAGAATTTTCATGGATAATTCAAATTTAAAGATAGCGCAACAAGATGTAGAGGAAGCTTTAAAAGCTGTAGAAGAAATGGAAAAATATATACATACAGATTCCCCTTCAAAAGAACAATTAAAGGAAAAATTTATATGTTTATCAAATAGAGTTCAAAACTTAGAAACTATATTAATGAATGAAGGAATTCTTTAATATTAAAAATAAAAATTAATACTAATTTATAAAAATAAACCTTATATAATGGATTTTTATTCTATTATATAAGGTTTATTTTAATTTTATTAAATATATATATATCAAAATAGTCATTTTTCCCTCTTTTTTTATCTTTTTTCTAAATCAACCATATTTTTTGTCATCTTTTGTTGATTTTTATAAAAAATCCAATTATAATATAATTAATATTTATACTTGTTTAAGCGACGATTAAGAATTGACGTCATTTTATAAAATTTAAGCAAAAGAGGTTGATGTTTATGATTATAGTAAATTGCGCTTTAAGACAAGACGATATAGTAAAAATAGTAGAAAATATTACACATGATGGTATTAATATATTCAAGTGTGTTGCAAAGGAAGATCTTCGTCTTTTTTTTAAATGTAACTTTTTCCTTAATAAAGAAAAAGCTAAAAAAATAGCTCACGATGCAATAATTAATACTAACATAGGAAGAACATTGTTTTTTAATGTTGTTGATATCAATGAGTATCCTTGGGTCAAATATCCTTATTATTAAAAACTTAATTTCGCTTTCTTATCCTCTTAATTATTTACATATAAAAATAAGTTTATCTCAAAATATTTTGGATAAACTTATTTTCATATTTTAACATGAATTATATTTGTATTAAAATTTAATTTTCAAATATAATTTTTTCTTTGTCATTATTTTCTTTCACCTTTTTTGATACTTTTGCAAAAACAATTAATGTAACCATAACTGACAAAATGTCTGATGTTGCTCCAGCAATCCAAACTCCATCCAATCCCTTAAACACTGGTATTATAAGCATACAAGGGATTAATATTATAACTTGGCGCAACAAACTTAAAAACATTGAAATTTTAACCTTGCCAATAGATTGAAAATAGTTTGTAATTATAATTTGACATCCCACTAGTGGAAGCATTACAAGAAATATTCTTATTCCATGTGCCGTAACTTCTATAAGAGAAGAGTCATTATTAAATATTACAACTAATTTTTCAGCAAAACCTTCAATAACAATAAAACCAATTGATACGATTATTGTTGCAGCAATAATCCCATATCTTACAGCCTGCCTAACTCTATCATGTCTTTTTGCACCAAAATTATACCCTATTATAGGTTGAAGACCTTGATTCAATCCAAAGATAGGCATTAAAAATATTAATGCAACACTATTTATAATTGTCATTGCACCAACTGCTATATCTCCACCATATGTTTGCAATGAATTATTGGCTACTACTTGAACAGCGCTTTGTGAAAGTTGCATAATAAATGGACTTATTCCAATTGCAAAAATACTTAACACAATTGCTTTATCAAGTTTTAAATTACTTCTTCTAATCTTAAGAACACTAGAGCCCTTGGTAAAGTAATATAAAATCCAAATACTACTTATTAATTGTGCAATAACTGTTCCAAGTGCTCCACCTCTAACACCAAGTCCTAACCCAAAAATAAATATTGGTTCTAAAATTGTATTTATAACTGCACTTGTTATCATAATCATCATTGCTATTTTAGGACTTCCATCACTTCTAATTGAGTGAGTAAGACCAAAACTTATCATATTAAATATGCATCCCATGAAGATTATTTGAATAAATTCCCTACCAAAAACTATAATATTATCACTTGCTCCAAACATTTTTAACAGTGGATCTACAAATATAATTCCTAGTATTGTAAGTAAAATACTTATAATAATTATTAATGAAAAAGCATTTCCTAAAAGTTTTTCTGCCCCTTCTCTATCATGTTCCCCAAGTTTTATTGATACCTTTGTAGCTGTACCAATCCCAATTAGCATTCCAAACGCCAATATTATAGTCATTAACGGCATTGTTATTCCAACACCGGCCATTGCTAATTCTCCTATCCCTTCAATATGTCCAATAAATACTCTATCAATTATGTTATATAAAGTATTAACCAACATACCAATAACTGCTGGAATCGAAAATTCTAATAATAACTTACCTACACTCATTTCTTCTAATCGTTTTTGACTATTCATTAATATCCTCCTTGATAATTAAAAGCTTTCAACTAATCAAAATAAACCTTATTCTAACATTGTTTAGTTGCTGTTGCAACTATAAAAAAGGTAGTGCAACTACGCCCTACCTTTAATTGTAACCCTTGTTGAAATTAAATCGTACTTTCTCTTTCAATCAATTCATGTTCTAAAACATAATGTGGTTCTTCTAGTTCTTTTTTATTTAAAAGTTTTATAAGCATTCTCATAGCTACTGATCCCATATCATAAGTTGGTTGTGAGATTGTAGTAATCTTTGGATAGAATATTGATGCAGCAAAATTATCATTAAATCCAACTACACTTACATCCTTTGGAACTTTTAACTTATTATCTCTTAAAGCATTTATTGCTCCCATAGCAATATCATCAGATGCACATACTACACCTTTAAATTTTTTCTTATCCTTTAAGAATTTTTGTATTCCTTCATACCCGCTCTTTACTTTCATTGACTCAAAATACACTAACTCTTGATCTATTTTTATGCCTGCTTCCTTCATAGCCTTTTCATATCCGATAAATCTATCTCCCCAAGCATTTTCACTATCTTTACCAACACCTATGAATGCAATTTCTTTTATTCCTTTTTGAATTAATAACTTTGTACTATCATAACTTGCTTTAACGTTATCAATCGTTACACTTGGCAGTACACCTTCTCTATCTTTAGTTTCAACCAAGACAGTCTTTACATCTAATTCATTTATTAAATCTAATATTTCTGAATTAAGAGAGATACTCATATAGATTACACCGTCAACCATTTTTTCTTTGAGTACTCTTAAGTATTCTTTTTCTTTTTCTATGTCCAAGTCTGAATTACACAATATTATATTATAATCATAAATATTGGAAACATCCTCAGCACCTCTCACAATTTCTGGGTAAAATTGATTTGATATATCTGGAAGTAAGATTCCTATTGTTTTTGTTCTTTGAGTTTTTAAACTTCGTGCAACTATATTAGGTCTATATCCAAGTTTCTTTATTGCATCTAAAACTTTTTTCTTTGTATCTTCATTTACTACATCGATATCATTTAAAACTCTAGAAACAGTTGCAATTGATACTCCAGCTTCCTTTGCAACATCCTTTATAGAAGTAGCCATTATTAATTCCTCCTTTGAATTTTTCTAGATATTTCTATTATACTAACATATTACATTATAAATCAACAAAACTTATAATAAATTTTTATTATATCATAAGTTTTGTCAAAAATCACAGTTTCTAACCTTATATTTGTAACTTTGTTTAATTACTTAAAAAAATATTAAAAATAATATGTAAAAATAGTAATAAAGTTAATTTATGCTTACTTAATTCGAGTTTCATTTTGTGTAGATAGATATTATAAAATAGCTAGGAATTTCAATAAGACTTGAAATTCCTAGCTATATTAACTATTTTATAACTTCTACTGTCATATTTAATATTTCACCATTAATAGCCGCTTCTGAATAATCAGCTTCTTTGTTATAAATAACTTCATTAGTTAAAGTTTCTTTCTTAATTGTTTCTTCAAACTTCTTAATAACTTCAACTAACATATCATTATTTGCTACATAAAGCTTTATCTTATCTGCTACTTCAAAACCTTTATCTTTTCTCATATTTTGAATCTTTGAAATAATTTCTCTTACATGACCTTCTTCTTGAAGTTCTGGTGTTACTGTAGTATCTAAAACAACTCCTAGTTCACCTTCACCTGCAAATGCATAACCTTCTAATCCCTGCATTGTAACTAAAAGATTTTCGTTTGTAAGAACTATTTCTGTATCATTAACAACTATAGTTTCGCTTTCACCATTTTGAATCTTTTGAGCTAATTCCATTTGATTCTTTTCCGAAATTGCTTTTTTGATCTGAGGAATTAATTTACCATACATTTTACCTATAACAGGTAAGTTTGGTTTAATTTCGAAGTTAACATATTTAGAAAGGTCAGCTCCTAATTCAACCATCTTGATATTTAATTCTTCTTTTACTATATCTCCATAATACTCTGGAAGCGATTTTGTTGAAATAAGCAATTCTGAAAGTGGCTGTCTATTTTTAATGTTAGCAGCATTTCTAGCACTTCTTCCAAGCTTAACTAATGTATAAGCTAAATCCATTTCCTTTTCTAATTCTTCATTTATAGCTTCCTTATTTACTTCTGGCCAGCTACATAAGTGAATACTCTCTGGAGCATTCTTATCAAGATTTAAAACTAAGTTTTGATAAATCTCCTCTGTCATAAATGGTACAAATGGTGATGCTACCTTAACTAAATTAACTAACACTTTATATAATGTTACATAAGCACCAATCTTATCATCTGTTAATTCTTGTGTCCAGTATCTAGCTCTGTTTCTTCTTACATACCAGTTTGATAACTCATCTGTAAAATCTTCAATAGCTAACGCTGCTTGAGTGATCTTATAAGTGTTTAATCCATCATCAACTGTTTCAATTAATGTATTTAGCTTAGATATAATCCATTTATCCATTACATTTTCTGAAACAAAATCTGCATACTTAGTTGGATCAAAATTATCTATTTCAGCATATAACACATAGAATGAATATACATTCCATAAAGTTCCTAAGAACTTTCTTTGAGTTTCTGCAACGTCATCAACTGAAAATCTTGTTGGAAGCCATGGAGCACTTGCAGTGTAAAAATGCCATCTTGTAGCATCTGCACCTTGACTATTTAGCACTTCAAATGGATCAACAACATTTCCCTTAGACTTAGACATCTTAAGTCCCTTTTTATCTAATACGTGACCTAGTACTATACAGTTTTCAAATGGATTTGTATCAAATAAACATGTTGATAGTGCCATTAATGTATAGAACCATCCTCTTGTTTGGTCAACAGCTTCTGATATAAATTGAGCTGGAAAATTCTTTTCAAATTTTTCTTTGTTTTCAAATGGATAGTGCCATTGTGCAAAAGGCATTGATCCTGAATCGAACCAACAGTCAATTACTTCATTAGTTCTAGTCATTTCCTTCCCACAATCAGGACATTTTAACTTGATTCCATCTACATAAGGTTTGTGCAATTCTATACCTTTGCAGTCTGTAGTTGCCTTTTCTTCCAATTCAGTTCTGCTTCCAATGCAATCTCTATGACCACATTCACATTGCCATATTGGAAGTGGTGTCCCCCAGTATCTATCTCTCGAAATACCCCAATCAATAACATTTTCAAGGAATTTACCAAATCTTCCTGTTCTAATGTTATCAGGATACCAGTTTACTTTATCATTATTTTCAAGTAACTTATCTCTCATTTGAGTCATTGCAACGAACCAGCTGTCTTTTGGATAATATAAAAGTGGTGTATCACATCTCCAGCAATGAGGATATGAGTGAAGATGTTTATGCTTATCAAATAACTTATTATTTTCTTCTAAGTAATTACAGATACTTTCATCACACTTTTTAACAAACTTTCCTGCCCATGGAGTTACTTCTGAAACAAAATTACCACTTGCATCTACTAAATTTACAAATGCAATACCATTTTGCTTTGCAACAAGACTATCATCTTCACCATAAGCTGGTGCAATATGTACTATACCAGTACCATCTGAAAGTGTTACATAATCTCCATGGATTACTACAAACGCTTTACCTTCAACTTTAGCAAAAGGCATTAATTGTTCGTATTCAGTACCTAATAATTCTTCACCTTTATACTCTTTAATTACTTCATGTTCTAAATCTTTAAGAACTGTTCCTATTAAGTCCTTAGCTAATACATAAACTTCATCACCGACTTTAACATCAGCATATGTGTAAGCCTTATTGATACATAATGCTAAGTTAGATGGTAATGTCCAAGGAGTTGTTGTCCAAGCAAGTATATACTTGTTTTCTTCTCCTTTAACTTTAAACTTAGCTGTTGCAGTTAAGTCTTTAACATCCTTATATCCTTGAGCAACTTCATGAGATGAAAGAGCAGTTCCACATCTTGGGCAATAAGGCATTACCTTATGACCTTTGTATAATAAGCCTTTATCCCATAATTTCTTTAGTGCCCACCATTCTGATTCAATATAATTATCATGGTAAGTTACATACGGATCTTCCATATCAACCCAATATCCTATTTGATGTGACATATCTTCCCATAAGCTAACATATGAGAATACACTATCTTTACATTCTTTAATAAACTTTTCCACGCCAAAATCTTCAATTTGTTCTTTTCCTGAAATTCCAAGCTTCTTTTCTATTTCTAATTCTACAGGAAGCCCATGAGTATCCCATCCTGCTTTTCTTAGAACTCTATGGCCCTTCATAACTTTATATCTTGGAATAATATCTTTCATAACTCTAGTTAAAATATGACCAACATGAGGTCTTCCATTTGCTGTTGGAGGTCCATCATAGAAAGTGAAATACTCTCCATCCTGATTAGAATCAAAGCTCTTTTTTATAATATCTTTTTCCTTCCAAAGCTTTGCTATGTCTTTTTCGATGTTGACGGTACCTTTTGACGAATCTACCTTGTTGTACATTAAAAATCCCCTTCCTTATAATCAGTTTACAGTTTACAATTTACAGTTGCTAGGATAAAAAACGCTTCGCATTTTTTATATATTATTTTTTTAAAGCTTATTATTCAATATTCCTGAGACCATTAACTGCTAATCACTAACCTTATACTTTCTAAATTCTTATTTTTTAGTCCTTATAGACTTTAAAAATTCTATGATTTTTTGTAAATAAAAAAACTCCATCCTAAAGGACGAAGTTGAATTCGCAAACCACCTAAGGCTAAACATTTAAACAAAAAATTAAATGTTTAAATTCAAGTACTAACATACTCTATCCTTTAACGCAGGCTGTACGTGATAACTTATTCAGCATAAAGCTTTTCAGTCTCCAACTCCTAGGTGATTTTCTCCTAGACTTATTATAGCTTTGCACCAAACAGCTACTCTCTAAAAATGTCATCCAAGATACTTTTCCTAATCATAGTCTTTTTATTGTAATAATTATATATTAATGATTTTTAATTGTCAATTATTGAAAAACATTAAATAAAATTTATTAATAAATTCTATTGACCAATTTAAAATGAAATGATTTAATTATCTAAAATAACTATCTGCAAAGGAGAGTTTTTTATGGAAAATGATTTAAATGAAGCTATTTTAGATAAATTAACCAAAACTTGTACCTGTAAGCTAATTACTAGAGCTAAAATCAAAGAGGCTATTAAAAATGGTGCTTCAACTGTAGAAGAAGTTCAAAAAGCTACAGGTGCCGGAAGTGGTAATTGCAAAGGAAAAAATTGTTCACCAAGGATTTATCAATTAATCAAACAATATAACAATAAATAAAATTATGAGTGGGTATTTCACTAAAACTAGTCCAACATCCACTCATATTTATGTCTTATATTATATCATGCAATGACTATTCAAAAGAAAATTCTAGCTCTCCACCATCACCTACATGAGAGTCTTCTATTCCACTATTATTTTCTTTAGTACTACCTTCATCATCAAAATCTATAATTAAACTTCTCTTTTTAGATCTTTCCAACTTTCTCTTAGATTTATCATCTAATGCCATTTTTATTAATTTAATTGATTTTGTAGGAGTTTCGCAACCTCCAAGAACAACTACATTAAAGTCATTATTGTATGTGATATAAGTACTTCTATAAACTTCAAAACTTTTAGCAATTTCATTTGGATCATAACCATCGATTTTTAGATTTATACCTAAATAATCACAATCATATGTATCTGGTTGCGCAAATATACTATTTTGTATAGCTAAATCTATAGCACTCTTTGCATCTTTTAATCCATCATAAAGTTTAAAGACAAGCCCTGATCCATCTGCTGTATTTATTCTCAATGAATCTTTCCTATCAATAGTACCATCAATATGCGTTCCCATTAGATTATATGCCAAATCTAAATTATCAACCACTTCATTGTTTATCTCTTTATATGTATTTCTTTTATTATTATCAACAAACTTAATATCACTTATCAAATCCATTATACTGTTAATATCATTCCAGCATTCTATAGTGTTTCTTAATGATAACTGATCTTCAGTTAAACTTGGTAAAATTGCCACCACATTTATTTTTGTTGTAGGTATGGCAGCAGATGCTATTTGTATAAACGTTTTAATTGCACCTGATCCTGTCCCACCTGCCATGCTTGTAAAGACAACCATAACTTCTGTTTGAGGATATTTTCTTAATAAAGTCCCTATAGCATTTGCATTATCTTTTATCATTTCTTTTGATTTAGTACGATCTCTTCCAGAGCCATCAGTTCCTGGATATAAATAAACATTTTTGTCGATATTTGCATTTTTTAACGGCTTAATATCAAACAAACTACTATTGAAAAATAATCCATTATAACTTTTATTCTTACTCAATAAACCATCTACTACATTGCCAGCACCTTGTCCTAATGCAACTAATAATATTTTGCTCTTTTCCATAACTTATCCTCCCAATTATTTAATTATAACAAATTTATCCTATCATTTTGAATATTTATTATTTTTTATTCTCTATATTTATTATATAATATTAATATAGCTATATTAACAATTATAATTTTATACTATACTGGCAGAAATTTAAAGTACAATTATTTATAATCTGATTAATTTCAACAATAAAAAATTAAAATACTCTGATTTAGTAATAATTAAGTTTATTATAAGTAAATTTAATTACAGATTTTAATATTATAATAAACTAATTATATAATTCTAGGCATTTTCTTAAATTATTAAATTATATTAGGGGTTTTATATGACATTTAATTAATCATACTAATTTGTTTTAATTTGAATTTAATTAAGGGGGATTTAATAAACTATGAATTCTGAAAATGCACAAATAAATATTGATGAAGAAGTTATAATAAAAAAGAAAAAAAGAGGAGATTTATCATATTATACAATTAGTCAGGTATCTTCTTTACTAGATGAAGAAGACAAAAATATACTCTATTATACCAACGTTTTTGATAATATTTTACAAATAGAAATATCAGATAAAGAATTACGATATACAGCTAGAGATATAGATAAACTTGAATTCTTAATTAAATTAAAGAATAAAGGAATGACTATTAAAGAAATTCAAAATTACTGCCAAGAATTTCAGTTAGATATTGGTACTATGATACAAAACAAGGAAAATAAAGAAATTGAAGACTTTAAAAAATATTTAGCTGACAAGATTACTGAAAATAATCAATTATTCGTTCAAAAAGTTGCTGAAGCAGTAGTTCAAGAACAAAATAAATACATGGAAAATCTTAAAGATACTATTTTAAATGAACTTAAGGATCACATTGACTCTAAATTTCGTATAGAACATAAAACTGAAGAAAATTCGTTAGAAAGCACTATAACTACACAACTTAATGAATTTAATCAATTATCCATATCTAGAGATAACAATTTGATAAATGAAATTAAAAAATTTAAGAATGTAATTGAGCAAGCTTATTACATTCAAAATGAAGTTCAATCTAAAAAAACTGGATTATTATCAAAATTATTTAAAATTATTCATTCGAGATAATTACGAACGGATCAAGAATATCCTTAATTTCTTGATCCGTTCGTTTTTTATTTAAAAATAATTTTATTTTCTTATTAATTTAAAATATAGATTCTGTTTAAATTAATATTGTTATCTTATTATCTTTATACTCTGGAACTATATCTATAATACTTTTTTTAGTGCAATAACTAATGTCATTATCCAAATTTAGAGCTTTCATAACTGAATAATGCGTTGCTTGCTTTACATAACTCATTATCTCTAAATTTCCTTCATATATTATATTAGCTGTCTTTGCTATATCCGTAAGTTCTAACTTTTCACCATAAACTAACATTTCATTAATTATATACCCACTGCAAATATAATCATCCATGGAAAAATTTCCATTGGTTCCTGCATTTATAATAACTGCATCTTGATTTAATTCAATTAATTTTTTAGCTACTGCCTTTGCATTTATCATAGCACCTATTAATATTCTTCCTGCAGACTTTGATCTAGCAAGCGTCCTAGTTCCATTTGTTGTTGTAAATAAAATTTTCTTATTTTTTACAAGCTCTTCTGTGTACTCTAATGGAGAATTAGATAAATCAAAACCATCTATTTTGACAGCATTACGTTCTCCTCCTAATAAGTAATTTTCTCTACAAATTTTATCCGCAGCCTCCAAGGTTTCTTCTATTGTCAAATATGGAATAACTTCTTCACATCCATTACTTAACGCTGTAACTATTACTGAAGTTGCCCTAAACATATCAATTACTACAACAACCTTATCCTTAATTTTACTTTCCACTATATCATTAGCGGATATTATAATATCTACTTTCACCATGTTACCCCATTTCTAAATATAATAAACTTAATTACGCCTTAAAATTCTTTCCTTGCCATAAATCATTTTCTTCCATAACCTTATCTATTGAGTTAAGCACTTCCCATTTTTTCAAACTCCACCTTGGTCCAATTAAAAGGTTTCTTGGTGCATCTCCTGTTAGTCTATGAACTATCATATCTTTTGGCAAAAGAGTTATTCCCTCGGTTATTAACTCAATATAATCTTCTTGTGATAAAAATTCTAGCTTTCCTTGCTCATACAACTTAACCATAGGTGTATTCTCCATTAGATGTAACAAATGAAGTTTAATTCCCTTCGCACCTGAATGAGCAATGTAATTTATAGTTTTTAACATATCAGCCTTAGTCTCACCTGGTAATCCTAAAATGTCATGAACTACTACATCAATATTTTTTTCCGTTAACTTGATCATTGCTTCTTCAAAAACTTCAAGCTTATATCCTCTGTTTACCAATTTTGCCGTTTCATCACTATACGATTGAAGTCCAAGTTCTATCCAAAGATAAACTCTATTATTTATTTCCTCTAATAAATCTAAAATATCATCATCTAGACAATCTGGTCTTGTAGCTATTGCAATAGCTACAACATCTTCCTGCTTTAATGCCTCTTCATATTTTTTTCTAAGCTCCTCAACTGGTGCATATGTATTTGTGTAAGCTTGAAAATAAGCAATATACTTTCCATTCTTCCACTTCTTAGCCATCATATCTTTAATATTGTTAAACTGTTTTGTAATAGATAATTCCCTATTACCTGCAAAATCTCCTGAGCCTCTTTCACTGCAAAAAAGGCAGCCTCCACTACTTATCTTGCCATCTCTATTAGGACAAGAAAAACCTCCATCTAAAGATATTTTAAATACCTTTTCACCAAATTTATCTCTTAAAAAATAATTTAAACTATGATATCTTTTACCATTCCAAAAATTATTCATATATCCTCCGTAAATTTAAAATATTACTATTTCTAAATAAAAAACATTTCTTTAATATTGTAACATTTAAAGAATAAAATAAAAGTAACCCTTATATATTATTACAAGGAATATTCTTTAGGGGGATAAACATTGAAAAAGGAATTAACTAAAATCTTTCAGGTTGCCACAGTATTTATCGGCACAATTGTTGGTGCTGGCCTTGCTTCTGGAAGAGAAATTACAGAATTTTTTACTCAATATGGAATAGAAAGTTTTTTAGGTATTATAGCCTGTGGAATTTTCTATATTCTAATAAGTTCTATAATTTCTAAAATAAGCATTGATCATAATCTTAATTCATATAGTGATGTCATGAATATAGTAAGTCCAAATATACTCGGTAAATTAACTGGTCTTATAACTACATTTTTTCTTATTTCCAGCGCATCTATAATACTAGCTGGAAGCGGAGCTTTAATTAATCAATTTTTCCAACTACCAAAGATAATTGGTTCATTAATTATGATTTTTATAGCTGTGATTTTTTTATTAAGAGATACAGAAGGTTTAATAGAAGTTAATTCCTTTATCGTTCCAGCATTAATAGTTACTATTACCCTAATTACAGTCTTATACTTTGCCTTCTGCAAAGATATAGTTACATTTAAAAATATAGCTAATTTTCCACCTAAAAAATCTGGAATTCTTATGTCTACAATATTATATGCAGGCTATAATACGCTTTCTGCTTCTGGAGTTCTAGTTCCAATAAGTAATCAAATGAAAAAAACTAAGATAATGATTACTGGAGTAATTATTGGTGCAATTGGTCTCACCATACTTTGCTTAATGATAAATCTGTTATTAACTGTTAATCAACCATATATATATAACTATGAAATTCCATTACTCTTTGTGGCCAATAGATTTGGTAATATAATTCAAGCTTTATTATTGGTTATTATTTGGCTAGAGATGTTTTCAACTGAAGTTTCAGATATCTATTCAATAAGCAAAACTTTAACTAATACCTTTAATATTGAATTTAAAAAAGGCATATTTATAGTTATAGCTTTTGCTCTTATAATTTCTCAATTTGGCTTTGGAAACTTAATTAACAAGTTATATCCTATGTTTGGCGTATTAAGTTTAATATTTATATTTCAATGTATTTTATTTTATTTTAAACATAATTGCAATTGTGATAAATAAAGTATAGTTAAATATATAAGTTACAATTAATATTACACATCTCAATTTAAGAATATCATAATTAATTGATAACTAAAATTTGATAATTGTAATATATATAACTATGATATAATTTGTTTTAGATAAAATTATATCAGCACCTGAAAATAAATAACAAGTTAAAAATTGCTAATATAAGTTCCGATGTTGCAAAATAGTTCCGTATTGCAGCATAGCTGCTATTTCTAGCAGTGCATAGCTGCTCTTTTTAAAGGTGCATAAAGGAGTTAGTATATATGACCAATTCAATTAATACAATCGACAACAATAATTTAAATATGCTTAATGAATGTAAACTCTGCAATAGAAACTGCAAGGTTAATAGAAATAATGATGAAACTGGATTCTGCAAAGCTTCAAATAAAGTAAAAATTGCCAAAGCCTTCTTGCATCCTTGGGAGGAGCCACCTATTTCTAAAGGAAATGGATCAGGAACTGTATTTTTTTCTCACTGTAACTTTAATTGTGTGTTTTGTCAAAACTATGATATAAGCCAAGGAATTACTGAAATACAAAATCCAAACTGCAAAACTTCAGTTATAGGAATAGATGTATCTATTGAAAGACTTTCTGAAATATTTTTTGAACTCCAAGAAAAAGGAGCTAATAATATAAATTTAGTTACACCAACTCACTATGTTCCTCAAATTATTGAAGCATTAAAAATTGCCAAAAAAAATAATCTAAATGTACCTATACTTTATAATACAAATGGTTATGATTCTATCGAAGCGATCAAAGCACTAAATGGATATATTGATGTTTACTTACCAGATTTTAAGTACTTTAATGATAAATATGCATTAAAATATTCTAAGGTAAGCAACTATGCTTCTAATACCATAAAAGTCATTGATGAAATGGTAAATCAAGTTGGTACTCCTAAATTTGATTCCGAAGGAAGAATAATTAAAGGTGTTATTGTACGACACTTAATGCTCCCTGGACTTCTTTTTGACTCAAAAAAAATAGTTGATCTTCTTTATAACAGATATGGCAACAATATATACATAAGTTTAATGAATCAATATGTTCCTATGTTTAATGCCTGTAATTATCCTGAAATAAATAAGAGGCTTAATCCAAAACATTACGATAGTTTAATAAATTATGCCTTAGAACTTGGGGTTACAAATGGATTTATTCAAGATGAAGGTTCTAATACTACAGATTTTATTCCTTCCTTTAATTTAGATGGAATATTAAAATCACAATAGATTTTTATAATAATATTAATTTAACATTAAAAGAGTTGGCTATGAATTTCTTAGTCAACTCTTTATTATTAACAACTTAAAAATTAGTAATAAAATTTTGGTATTCCTCTTTTATTATCTACCCCAGGTATAATTGGCGGAATAAATTCATTAATTTCTAACAATCTACTAGATTCAGTAGTTGTAAGCTCTGCAAGTTTCGTTACTCCAACGTAAACATCTGATATCTTATACCAAGTTGCATAATCAACTATACCAGTTTGCGGTAATGTAAATATTTGTTGAAATGTTTTTACTGCATCTGCAGTTTTTTGAGTATACTGACCATCTTCAGCTTGTTTTGGAATCAATGGATAATTCCTTGCTATTCTATTTAATTGGCCTTGTATTGTTCTTACATCTTGCCCAGACGATCCAATAGATAATGCATTTCCTGGGTATGACTGAGGACTTCCTACTACCTTTTCAGCAGTAACTAATTCAATATCACTTCCATAGTAATTTTTTAATATATCATATGGCACCATACCCTGCTGTGCTAATTCTTGGCTACCCCATTGACTTAGCCATTGTGGACAAGTAACACTCTTTCCATCACAGTATTGTGTAAAAAGTGGCTGTTTCTTTCCAATTCTTCTTACATAAGTAGAAAAGATTTCATCTACAACTTGACTTATACTATCATAAATGTTTCTGCCATAATTAAATGCATGATCATAGGCTGTAGAGCTTGTAATGTCAAAATTCTTACCTTTACCTCTATACCATTCCGTGAAAATTCTATTTAATGTAAAAGATATTATACAAAAAATATTTGCCCTCAATGCTGAATTATTCCAAGTTGAGTATATTTCACAGGAAGCAACATTTTTAATATAATCTTTAAATGGTACTTTATAATTTGGAGCTGACGGATCATTTGGACTTCCTTGATGAACAATAATATATTCTGGCACTATAGGTTGAGGAAGCACAACTCCTGATGTTGGTGGTGGTAATGGTTTGTCTACCTCTTCTGGTATCTTAGGTGGAAAATTACCATTTAATGTATTAGGCTGTATATTTATAATCTCTTGTCGCATATCACCTCTTCCTAGACTAATTTCTAAATTACATATTTGATATGCTACCTGAGTGGGAAATACTTGACAACCTCGTATTACTATTGGCTTAAATCCGTTTCTCTCAACAGTTATGTCATACATACTATATGGTATCTGATTACTATTTTTATTTAATGAATATTCTAATGGTGGTGCGGCCAATTCTATTTCTGTTGTTAATCCTATCGAATCTGTAATTAACTCAATGCTTTTAATGTTTTCAGTCCCTTGGGTTCCTTGGACGGTTATCTTAGCCCCATCAATTGGAATATAGCTATCCCCTCTAAGACACCGAACTTTTAATCTCCCTTTATTACTCATAGGATTTGTATTACTTGTACTCTCCATATCTTTCCTCTTTATATTTTTTCTCAAAATATTATATTTATTATCTTTTATATTTGTTACTGATACACCCTTATGAACTTTATCTCCTCTTGATAAAATTGCATTTAAATCTGCCTCCAATAAACTTATGCTATCAAAAGCACACACTTCTCCGTAACCCCATAAAGGATTAGGATATGTTACATCTATACGCCTTCTTCTAGCTCCTTTTATTAAATAATATTTTAGCCTTTGGCCAAATAAATATGGATCATTTCCTTTGAGTATTCCCCATTGCATCATTAGCGCACATATTCCCGCTACTTGAGGTGCTGCCATTGAGGTTCCTGTTTTATTATCATATCCTCCATTTGGTACTGGTCCAACAATATCTTCCCCTGGTGCAACTAAATCCGGCCTTGTTAAGTTACCTTGATTTATGACTCCTCTCCCGCTAAATGAAGAAAGGTTACCAGTTCTATAATTATAACTCCCTACAGCAATTATATTATCAACAGTCGCTGGTATTCCTAAAGTATTATATTGAATTGGTTCCATAAATTTTGTACTAGGATTAAGCCCTTCTAAAACAGGAAGCCATATAGAATACCCGCCTAAATATTCATTTAAAACATTAATTTCTAAAGTCCATACACCTTCAATAAGATACTCTGTTCTTGCTGAAAGAATAATTTTTATTTCACTTATTAATTCAAATGGTTTTGGTCCTGCAACATATATATCATATCTATCACGCCCTATAGCACCTTGAATATATCCTTCCTGTATAGTAATATTTCCGCTATTTTGTCCCGTTGGATTTATTATACTTACTGATATATTAGGAAGGATTGGCTTATAAAAATTCATAACTATTGTCTTCTCATCACTTCCTATATTAAAAGTCTCCCTTTGAGTTTTTATTAACTCACCACCAACATGATGTCCTGCATCTCCCTCATTTCCTGCAGCAATAGCAATTGATACTCTCTCTAAATTTGATACAGTTCTTATATATTGTTCTAGTAAGCTTCCTCCGTCATGTGCCCCATCATTTGTGCTCAAACTTAAACTAATAACTAAAGGCATATTTAATTCTTTGCTTTTATCAAGTAGAAATCTAATCCCTTGCATTATTTGTGAACTTAAAATTGCAGTACCTCTAGCAGCCTTGACCATTGCTATCGATGCATTGGGAGCCACACCTTTATACATTTGATTGATATTACCTCCAGCACATGCTATGCCAGCTACATGAGTTCCATGACCTGTATTATCCAAAGATGGAACTATTGAATATGGGTTAGGTGATTTTATTGCCTGATTTATAGTTTCCTTATTATAAATAGTTCCACCTGTGCTTAAATCATAAATGTATTCTATTCTAGTGGTTCCAGCAATATTCATAAATGCTGGATGAGTATAATCTATCCCTGAATCTACAAATCCAACTAATACACCGTCTCCTAAAACACTATAATCAGAGTTAACTTGAAGAATACAAGATACTCTATTACTTGCCTCATCTTGTTCATATAAATTTTTAGGTAATTCAATATACTGAATCGTATTACTTAAGGCTAATTGCTCTAACCTATCCCTAGGTATATTAATTACTGCGAAACTATAACCCAGATCCTGAAACTTTCCACCTAAACTTTCAATAAAAGCTCGTGTTTGTTCTGGCGTATCTCTATATAAAATAATAAGTTCCAACATATTATTCTGATTTTCCTGCATACTATATTTATAACCCATTTGATCTAATATTGCTTTTGGTACATTAGTTAATAATCCTATCGATGCATCAGTTTTAGAAGATATATCACTACCTATTTCAGGCATAATAATCACATCCTGTATAAATATATATTTAAGCATACTATACAAATGAAATATTTATGCAATAAAAAATAGAGAATAATTCAAATATTAGCTATTCTCTATTTATAATTTACTATTTAATTATTTTGATGTTATAGCGTAATTTCAACTTTTTCAAGTTTAGCGATTACCTCTATTTCTTTTAATTCCATAGTTTCAGTAAGTAAATTTCCTGCATTACTTACCAAAAGTACTTTTGAATTTCCTAAAACTTTTACTTGTCTTATTTTTCTTTGTCCTTTATAGTCAATTAAAAAGAATCCATTATTGCTTACTTCTTTTATGCTATGAGCAAAAGCAATATCTCCCTTTAACATTCTAAATCCATTCATTTCATCATCTTCTATTTCAAGATAAAATACTTTATCTTGTGGATAGCCATCAATTTTATTAGAATGAACTGGCATTTCTTTAGTGCCTTTTTTATTTGATAAAGAATAATTATATATTGGTACACTTCTAAGTACAGATGAAAATGCATCAGTCCAAAGTTCTGAGTTTTCATTTTTCTTTGGAATTTCTTTGAAAGTTTTCTTTTCCTCCATAAGAATTTCATCTGTTACAACCATACTTATATCATTCAAATCAGCCTTTAAAACTTTTGCAGCTTTATCTATTAATCCCTCTGAAGCAACTTTTCTTCCCATTTCAACTTCATTCAAAAATTTTTCTGCTACACCTAGCTTCTTAGCTAAAGCTTTAGCTGTCATACCACTTTTTTCTCTAGCTTGCTTAATATTTTCTCCTACACGACTCACTTTACTTTCTCCCCTTTTGCTGTGTATGATACCATTCTCTCTCCTCAATTAAATGTTCGAGTAAATACTTAAATGTCCATTTATTATTTTGAGGTGTAGATACTGCTAATACACCACCTTGTAAAAATCCTCTAATATATCTAATGGTATATTTTAATTGTTCATCTTTAAATCCATTGAAAATTAGTGCCTTTTCACTTAATGGCAATTCATCATAAGAATTTTCATCTAACTTTTCATTAACAATACTTTCTAAGGTCATTGAAGTCATATTATTTTTTATTTCTATTACCTTTATATTTTGGCTTTCGATCTTACTAATCTCTTCTTCACTTAATCCATACGCTAACACACATTTCTTACTTTTAGCCATTTCAAGCACCCCATTTCTTTAACTTATCCAAAAGCTCAATGATTAAAAATATATTTTTTATTCTTCAATTATTTCTGGCTCTTCTAAATTCTCACCTTGCATATCTACTGTAATACTCTTTATAACTTGATCTTCATAAGGTCTATCCGACATATCTGTCTTTTGAGCCACAATCTTATCAGCAACTTCCATTCCTTCAATAACCTTACCAAATGATGCATATTGTCCATCTAAGTGTGGTGCATCTGCTACCATTATAAAGAATTGACTTCCTGCTGAATCTGGATGCATAGCTCTAGCCATTGATAATACTCCTTTTGAATGCTTTAGAGTATTTTTAAATCCATTAGATGTAAATTCTCCTTTTATAGAATATCCTGGGCCTCCTATTCCACTGCCTTCTGGACATCCACCTTGAATCATAAAACCTGGAATTACTCTGTGGAATATTAATCCATCATAAAAACCTCTATTAATTAAATCTACAAAATTTCTCACTGTATTTGGAGCTATTTCAGGGTATAATTCAGCTTTAATTACTCCACCATTTTCCATAGTCATTGTAATAATTGGATTTTTCATTTTTTTAAGTTCTCCTCTCAATATACATATTAATAAATATTATTATCTAAAACATAAATTTAAATTCATGAACTCTTTATGTGTTACATATGAATAAATTTATATTTATAAGTTAATTAGATTATAACAGAAATCTATAATTTTATTATCATTTAAAGAATTATAAATTACTATATTTCCTTTTTCTTTTGAATCATTAATTAAATCCTTCTCCTTTAACTTTCGTTTTAGTTCTTTTGCTGTCCCTTCACCACCATCAATAAGTGGTATATCACTTCCAACAACATTAGACAATGCATTCTTTACAAATGGATAATGTGTACATCCTAAAACAACTGAATTTATATCATTTGCTAAATATTCCTTAAATTTTTCTTTTAGGTAAGTTTCTAATTCTTCACCTTCTAATACCCCTTGCTCAATGAATTCTACTAATCCGGCGCAAGGTAATGATATTATACTGGCCTCATTTCTATATTTCTCCATTAAGGCTTTAAACTTTTTTTCTTTTAACGTCATAGGAGTTGCCATTATTATAACATTTCCTTTTCTATTTAGCTTTACGGCCGGTTTTAAAGCTGGTTCTATTCCTATTATCGGAATAATGCTACTATATTTATCTCTAATATCCTCAATTGCAGCACTAGTTGCTGTATTACACGCTATTACAATTGCCTTAACATTTTTATCTAATAAAAAATCTACTGCATTTAAAGTAAGTTTTTTAACTTCTTCCAATTCTTTAGTTCCATATGGAGCATTTTTTGAATCTCCAAAATATACAAAATTTTCGTTTGGCATTATAGAAATTGCTTCCTTCATTACACTCAAACCACCTACCCCTGAATCAAAAAATCCAATAGGTTTATCTTTATTATCCAAAACTATCCTCACTCCATTTTTCCAATTTACTAAATAAATAAAGTAATAACATTATTTATCTAGTAAATATTTTATTACTTTATTTATCTGCTGTCTACCAATTCAAGTAATGATGAATTATAGCAAGTTATATAAAAATTTCTTTATCAGCATTAATATTTGAATGATGATTTATTTACAAAAGCAATTTATATAATACAATAAAAATATGTGTTTTTTGTATTATTGTTTATTTTTATGTTATAAAAGATTATGATTTTAACATTATTTTCATGTGAGTAGTATAATCTTACATAAAATTTGTGATATAATAATTATTATTCTATAATGGAGGTTCGTGAAATTATGAGGTTAGTTCCTATAGAGTGTATCAAGGAGAATTCAATTTTAGGTAAAAGTATTTATACATCTAATGGTAGATGTCTACTAAAATCTGGACTGCCATTAACTATTGATACATTAAAAAAAATTAAGGAACATAAAATATTTTCTCTCTATATAATTGATGATTATAGCACAGCTGTTATTGAAGATATTATAAAACCAGAGCTAAGAAATAAATCAATTTCCATAATTAAAGAAACTTTTTCTCATATAGAAAGAATTTCCTCATCCCATGACTTTAAAAAAAGAAATATTAATCAATATTCTAAACAAGAAAAAAAATATTTTAAATCTATCAATAAAATTGCTGAAGAATTAGTGGAAAATATATTATCAAACAAGAATGTGTTATTATCTTTAGTTGATATTAAAAATATGGATGATTACACTTATGCTCATTCTGTTAATGTTGCTGTAATATCAGTTATACTTGGTATTAGTTTAAATTTATCTAGACAAAATTTAAATTACCTTTGTATTGGAGCATTACTTCATGATATAGGGAAATCTTTCATTCCAAGTGAAGTTCTTCAAAAACCAGATAAATTAACTCTAGAAGAATTTGAGCTAATAAAAAAGCATCCACGAAATGGTTATAACTTTTTAAATAAAATTTATAGTTTAAGTTCACATATTAAATTGATAGTTTTACAACATCATGAGAGATTTGATGGATTGGGCTATCCATCAAACCTTTCTAATGAAAGCATTAGTTATCTCGCTAGAATTGTTAGTATTTCTGATATTTATGATGCACTAACTTCTGATAGACCTTATAAAAGAGCTATGTGTCCAAATGATTCATTAGAATATTTAATGTCTAATTCTGGTACATTATTTGATCCTAATATACTTGATGTATTTTGTAAGATCATTATTCCTTTTCCTCAAGGAACAATAGTAAGCCTTAGTAATGGCGATATAGGAGTAGTTGAGGAAACAATCCCCAACTTCCCATTAAGGCCAATAGTAAAGATATTACAAAGTGAGACACCAAACAAAGTTGGTTCAAAACTTAATTTAATAGATACTCTTTCAGTAGTTATATCAAATGTAAAATACGAAATATAAAAAAAGTTGATAAAATATATTTATCAGCTTTTTTTTATATTATAATATGTAATATATTTTTTCTTTGATTAACCTTCAAAATATTAGGCTATCAATAAATATGTATTTGGGATTTTACAATTTATTGTACTAGCTTTAACTTATCCTTATCTTTCTTATATAAAAATGGATTTAAATTTGCTAGTTCTTCAGCTTCTTCAAAACTTCTAGCTCTAAATACTAATGTCCATCCATTTTTATCATATTTTCCTGCACACATTATATATTTTTTTTCTTCATTAACATAATGCCCCTGTCTATCTATTATCAAGCTTTTAATACTGTCAATATTTTTACAATTTAATTTAACAAAAAAACTTCCTGTATCCTTCATAATATACATCTCCTTAGCAAACGTATGTTCATTAATTACATTATACGGAACAGATGTTTGCTTGTCAATATAATCTATTATAATTTTGTAAAATGGCTAAAATGAAAAGTTAAATTCAACATTTAATAGTCAATTCTTGTAAACAGAGTTCAGTTCTGCACGCATTCATTATAAAAACTAGCCTTAAATGAAAACCCAAGTACCATTTTATTGATATAAGTTTAATTTAATCCTACATAACTCTAGAATTTAGTTTAAAAACTGGTTGATTGTTAATCAAAGAAAGATTATAAGGCCACTGAAAACTTAACTATTTCTCAGCAACCTTATAAAATAATTTTCCTATTCAGCTATATTAAATACTTCCAAATCATTTTTTTCATCAAATTTTTCAAGTTCTACATCAGCAATTGCTCTTAATGTATCTAAGGCAGTAATTACACCTAAGTTTCTTTCAACAGCTGCTCTTCTTATTAAGAACCCATCTCTATTTGAGTCATTTCCTTTGGTTGGTGTATTTACAACTAGATCAACTTCTCTATTCTTAACCACATCCAAGATATTTGGTTCTTCTTCATTAATCTTTCTAATTTCTTCTACCTCTATGCCAGCTTCTCTCAATAATGCACAAGTACCTGTAGTTGCTACAAATTTATATCCAACAGCCGCAAGATCTTTTGCTATAGGTAAGAATTCTGGTTTATCATGTTTGTTTATTGTTGCCAGTATTTTTCCCTTTTCCTTTGATGGATACATATATGCTCCAACAAATCCCTTGTATAAAGCTTCTTTTATATTTCTACCTACGCCTAAAACCTCTCCTGTAGATCTCATTTCAGGTCCTAAGCTTACTTCAACATTAGGTAATTTTTGAGTTGAGAATACTGGAACTTTAACTGAAACCAATTTTGGTTCTTTATATACGTCTATTCCATAACCTAAATCTTTTAATTTAGCGCCAAGCATTACTTGGGTAGCTAAATCTACAATTGGAACTCCACTTACCTTACTTATATAAGGAACCGTTCTTGAGGCTCTTGGATTAACTTCAATTACATATAATTTCCCTTCAAATTCTATGAATTGAATGTTTATCATGCCTTTTATGCCAATTCCTAACGCTAATTTTTTAGTATACTCTAATACATCAGCTTTTATCTTGTCAGATATATTTTGACTTGGATACATAGTAACACTGTCTCCAGAGTGAACTCCTGCTCTCTCTAAATGTTCCATGATACCTGGTATTAATATATTTTCTCCATCTGAAATCGCATCAACTTCAATTTCTCTTCCCATTAAGTATTTATCTATAAGAATTGGGTTTTTCTTATCTTTTGCAAATGCATTTTCTAAATAGTATGTTAATTCTTCTTCATCATGAGTTATTTCCATTCCTTGACCACCAATTACATATGAAGGTCTAACAAGTACTGGGAATCCCAATCTGCCTGCTTCTTCTAAACCTTCTTCTAGTGACCATATACCTTTACCTTTTGGTCTTGCTATTCCTAGTTTTTCTAGTAATTCATCAAACTTTTCTCTATCCTCAGCCATATCTATTTGATCTGCAGTAGTTCCTAGAGTAACAATGTTTTGTTCTTTTAAGAAATTAGCAAGCTTTATAGCTGTTTGACCACCAAATTGAAGTATTACTCCATCTGGCTTTTCTTTTTCTATTATATTTAAAACATCTTCTTCAGTTAATGGTTCAAAGTATAACTTATCTGATACATCAAAGTCAGTACTTACTGTTTCTGGATTATTATTTACTATTATAGTTTCAACTCCAAGCTTCTTTAACGCTTTTACACAATGTACTGAAGCATAGTCAAATTCTATACCTTGCCCTATTCTTATTGGACCTGACCCTATAACTATTACCTTCTTATTATTTGATACTTCTACTTCATCATATTGTTCATAAGTTGAGTAGTAATATGGTGATAATGCTTCAAATTCACCACCACAAGTATCAACCATTTTGTATGAAGGTTTTATATTCCATATATCTCTAAGTCTATATACATCATCAGGACTAACTTTTAACATATCAGCTATAGCCTTGTCTGAAAAGCCTTTTTTCTTTAAGTGGTATAACCATTCTTTATCTAAATCTTCTATTTTACTCAATTTCAACCTTTGCTCTTCTTCAACAATCCATTTAATTTTTTCTAAGAAGAACATATCAATTCCAGTGATTTTATTTATTTTTTCTATTCTATAGTCTCTTCTTAACATCTCTGCTAATGCAAAAATTCTTTCATCATCTGGAGCCATTACTCTTTCTTTAAGCTCAGACATGCTTAATTCTTTGAACTTCTTATGATCTAAAGAGAATTTCCCTATTTCTAAACTTCTTATTCCCTTTAAGAACGCTTGCTCAAAATTAGCACCGATTGCCATTATCTCACCAGTTGCCATCATCTTTGTTCCAAGTTCTCTATCAGCACCAAAGAATTTATCGAAAGGCCATTTTGGTATTTTTACTACAACATAATCAAGTGTTGGTTCAAAACATGCATACGTCTTTTGCGTAACAGCATTTTTTATTTCATCTAATCCATATCCAAGAGCTATTTTAGCAGCAAGTTTTGCAATTGGATATCCTGTTGCTTTTGATGCTAAAGCTGAACTTCTAGAAACTCTAGGGTTTATTTCTATAACTGCATATTCAAAACTATTTGGATTTAATGAAAACTGTACATTACATCCACCTTCAATTCCAACTGCATTTATTATATTTATTGATGCTGTTCTAAGCATTTGATATTCTTTATCTGAAAGAGTTTGTGAAGGAGCAACAACTATACTGTCTCCAGTATGTATTCCAACTGGATCTATATTTTCCATATTACATACGGTAATACAATTTCCATAAGAGTCCCTCATTACTTCGTACTCTACTTCTTTCCAACCCTTAACACTCTTTTCAAGTAAAACTTGACCTATTGTACTTAATTGAAGACCTAATCTTAATATGGTTTCAAGTTGTTCTTCATCATTAGCGATACCCCCACCTGATCCTCCTAATGTATAAGCCGGTCTTACTATAACTGGATATCCAATTTTGCTAGCAAAATCTAATCCAGATTTTAAATCAGTTACAATTTCACTCTTTATAACGGGCTCTCCAATTCTATTCATCATATCTCTGAATAGTTCTCTATCTTCACCCTCTTTTATAGATGCAATAGATGTTCCTATTACTTTCACATTGTATTTATCTAATATACCAGAATCATGCAATTCCACAGCAAGGTTAAGTCCTGTTTGACCACCCATTCCTGCAAGTAAGCTATCTGGTCTTTCCTTAGCTATAACTTTTTCAACAAATTCTAATGTTAATGGTTCTAAATAAACCTTATCTGCAACTTCTTTATCTGTCATGATTGTAGCTGGATTTGAATTCACAAGTACAACTTCTATACCTTCTGATTTTAATGCTTCACAAGCTTGAGTTCCTGAGTAATCAAACTCAGCCGCTTGACCTATGACTATAGGACCTGATCCTATAACTAAAACTTTTTTTATATCTTTATTTAATGGCATTCTCTTAACCTCCTAAAGTGCATATTCTAAGAATTTATCAAATATATATTCACTGTCTTTTGGCCCTGCTGACGCTTCTGGGTGAAATTGAACTGAATATATTGGTAAAGTCTTATGCTTCATACCTTCTACTGTTCCATCATTAATATTTACATGAGTAATTTCCATATCATCTGGCAATTTTTCTACTACATAACCGTGATTTTGAGAAGTTATATGCACAAGATTAGCTTCTAAATCTTTAACTGGATGATTGCATCCTCTGTGTCCGAACTTTAACTTAGCAGTTTTACCACCTAACGCTAATCCTAATAATTGATGTCCTAAGCAAATACCTGTAATTGGCTTCTTTCCAACTAATTTCTTTATATTTTCAATAGCAAAATCTAAATCTTCTGGATCTCCAGGTCCATTAGATAAAAATACTAAATCAGGATTAACATTTAATACTTCTTCAGCTGTAGCCGTTGCTGGAAATACAGTTAATTTACATCCTCTTTTTTTAAAGTTTCTTATTATATTTGTTTTTATTCCAAAATCCATAATTGCAACATGTTTTCCATTTCCATCAACTGTATAGGATTTGCTTGTTGTAACAGTCTTCACAGCTTCCTTTGTAGAAAAACCTGCAATTTTTTCTTTTATATATTCATCTTCTAAATCTTCAAGAGCAATAATGCCTCTCATCGTTCCACTATTTCTTAAAACCTTAGTAAGTGCTCTTGTGTCTATTCCTTCGAGTCCAATAACTTTCCCTTGTTTTAAAAAGTCATCAAGTTCTAATTCACATCTAAAATTACTTGGCATACTACATTTTTCTCTTACAATAAACCCTCTAACCTTAACTGAATCTGATTCCATATCTTCAAGGTTAATTCCGTAGTTACCTATTAAAGGGTAAGTCATAGTTACTATTTGTCCGTAATAAGATGGATCTGTAAGTACTTCTTGATAACCTGTCATACCCGTTGTAAATACTACTTCTCCAACGCTTTCTTTTAGATATCCAAAAGCTTTACCTTCAAAAACCATACCATTTTCTAATATAAGCTTTGCCTTCATGCTCAAGCCTCCTACAAATATATTTTTGCTAAAACTACACCTTATAAATTTTGTTTACATAAAAACAAAAGGATAATAAAGAGCATACAGTAAAACTGCCTCTTCACTATCCTGTGATATACCTTACAAATATTTGAATTCAAAAAATAAGCTATGAATTTTACATGCTTTCAAATATCATAGTCATGTTCCCTTTTTGGCCTCACAGGACCAAGTTAAAGTGCATCTTAACTTTTAAATCTTCTCTTTTTATCTATTCTAGTTTATAGCTTATACTATGTCAAGATAATTTAAGGATAGTTTTTATTTATAATTATTTTACTTTTCAATACTAATAAAATATTTTTTCTGATACTAATCTTATCACAAAACCACAAATATATAAAGCATAAAAATTCATTTATATTGAATTTTTATTCATGTATTATATTACTAAATATACTAAAATCATATTTTCTTAGCATTCTCATATCCAGTATCATTTTTATCAAATACTGTTATTTAGATATAAATATATTATAACTCTATAACTTAAATATATTTATATTATTATTTATTCTAAGTCAATCTATATAATTATAAATATACAAACATTTAACATTGTATCCATTGTAATTTGTTTAAATTTGTGGTATTATATAAATAAGAAAATATTCAGAAAATTCAAGCAGTTACAGTTATAATGAACTGACTTTTCCTGAGTATTAATAAGTTTACTTTAAAAAAATGCACTTATCATATGTATTGATAAGTGCATTTTTTTATAAGATATATTTGACTATTATTTTAATTTTTTCAATAGACTTGTCCATTTTTTAAAATTCTTTGATCACTATTTCAGCAGTTTTTACATTAGTAACAACTGCAACATTATGTACATTACACACTCTAAGCAATGCATTTACATCTGGTTCATGTGGTTGCGCAGTTAAAGGATCTGTAAAAAATATTACTAAATCTATTTTCCCTTCTGCAATACGTCCCCCCAACTGTTGATCTCCTCCATATGGTCCAGATAAGTATCTTTTAACTTCTAATCCAGTTGCTTCTGATATCTTTTTTCCTGTTGTTCCAGTTGCAACCAAGTCGTACTTAGCTAGTGTATCTTTATATTTTTTTGCAAATTCAATTATATCCTCTTTCTTTTTGTCATGAGCTATTAAAGCAATTTTCATAATTACAACTCCTTTTAGTGTTTCAAATACGTTTTCATAAAAAAATTATACTATAAATTTCTTCAATAAAAAAGCTTATTGCACTTTATTTAAAAATCTCACTCAATTTTATGTTCTGAATTACAGCTTCTTCATAAATTTCGGAACATTGAATAAATCAAATTTACATATAAATAGAAGATAAGGAAATTTCCTAATCATTATAGTTTTCCTTAATATATATAGCAATTTTGAGTATTTCCTCGGAAATACTCAAAATTGATACATTTATTTAATCATAGCTCATTAAATTTATTAATATTCCAGTTATTCATTTATATATACATCCTCTAGTCTATTTTTAAAGCTAAAAATATATTACTAAAAATGATTCTATGAAGTTTAAATATAAAAATATAAGAGATATAGAAATATCTCTCATATTATTTATTATCTTATTTGTCCATTTCCATAGATAATATATTTTATTGTTGTTAATTCCTTAAGTCCCATTGGACCTCTCGCATGTAACTTTTGAGTACTTATACCTATTTCAGCTCCAAAACCAAATTCAGAGCCATCTGTAAATCTTGTTGATGCATTTACGTATACAGCTGCTGCATCTACCCTCTGTAAGAATTTTTGAGAATTCTTATAGCTTTCAGTGATAATTGCTTCTGAATGTCCTGTTCCATATTTATTGATATGGTTAATTGCTTCATCTACATCTTTTACTATTTTTACTGCTATTATATAATCTAAATATTCTTTTCCCCAATCCTCTTCATTAGTTTTTTCAATGTCACCAATTATAGCTTGTGCAGCTTCATCACCTCTAACAGCGACGCCATTTTCTCTAAGTGCCTTAACAACAACTGGTAAAAAACTATTAGCTATTTTTTCATTTACGAGCAACTTTTCTGCTGCATTACAAACTGAAGGCCTTGATGCTTTTGCATTAACTGCAATATTTTTTGCCATTTCAAAATCACAGTCTTCATCTACATATATATGACAATTTCCGGTTCCTGTTTCTATTACTGGAACTGTAGCATTTTTAAGAACTGATTGTATTAACCCCGCTCCTCCTCTTGGAATAAGAACATCTATGAATTCATTTAATTTCATCATTTCAGTAGCAACTTCTCTAGTTGTGTCTTCAACAAGTTGAACACATCCTTTTGGCAATCCAGCTCTCTCAATTCCTTTAACTAAAGCATTAACTACAGCTTTATTAGAATTAATAGCTTCACTGCCTCCTCTTAATATAACTGCATTTCCAGTCTTTAAGCAAAGTCCAGCTGCATCACAAGTCACATTAGGTCTAGCTTCATAAATTATCCCTATAACGCCTAGTGGAACTCTCTTTTGCCCTATTTGCAACCCATTAGGCCTTTGCCACATTGAAATTACTTCTCCTATTGGATCTTGCAGCTTTACTACATCCTTTAATCCATCTGCCATACTTTCAATTCTTTCATCATTTAATGCTAATCTATCCAACATTGCTTCTGATGTACCTTTTATTCGTGCAGCTTCTAGATCAATTTCATTGGCTTTTACTATATCTTCCTTAGCCTTAATTAATTCCTCAGCCATAAAGATTAATGCAGTATCTTTTTCTTTTGTTGATGAAATACCTAATTCATATGATGCCTCTTTTGCATTTTGCCCCATGCTTACTAATTTACTCATTTCTTAGCCCCCATTTCTATTTCTTTACTGATGATATAAATAAAGTTCCTATTTCCTTACCATCTAAAATCTCTAATAGTATATTTGGTTCACTTCCATTTGCTAAAACCATATCTACTCCTGCTCCAGTTGCTGTTTTAGCTGCTGTCAACTTTGTAATCATTCCGCCAGTTCCTAAATTAGAACCAGCTCCTCCAGCACATTCTTCTAACTCTGGAGTAATTTCAGTTATCTCACTTAATAGTTTTGCATCATCATTATTTCTTGGATCTGAATCATAAAATCCATCAATATCAGATAATATTATTAATAAATCTGCATTAACTAAACAAGCAACTATGGCAGATAAATTATCATTATCTCCAAATCTAACTATGTTTTCAATTTCATCTATAGAAACCGTATCATTTTCATTTACTATTGGAATTATCTTCTTCTCTAATAGTGTTTCAAATGTATTACATACATTCTTTCTAACATGATCATCTTCAACCACATCTCTTGTAAGTAAAACTTGGCCTACTATATGGCTATATTCTCCAAAAAACTTACTATATATATGCATTAACTCACATTGTCCAACCGCAGCTACAGCTTGCTTTTCTCTTATACTTTCGGGCTTTTCTTTCAATTTCAACTTATTTACACCTACTCCAATTGCACCTGATGTTACAAGTGTAACTTGTTTACCTGAATTAACTATGTCAGATAAAATCCTAGTTAATTTTTCAATTCTACATAAATTAATATTTCCATTATCATAGGTTAAAGTTGATGTTCCTACTTTTACAACTATTCTATTTGCATCCTTTAATTTCTGACGAAAGCCCATTTTTACATCTCCTTAAAGTCTTATTTATTTCTTAAGTTTTATCTTACTATACCTAATATATCTTATCAAGTTAGAAAATAATATATAAAAAGAACTAAGGATATTATTTTTATATCCTTAGTCCTTCTATATTAATGTATTAATACCAAAATTATTTATATTATGTATGAAAATACACAAATAAAGTGGCAAAGTGTTCCAAACATAATGAACACATGAAAAATCTCATGTCTTCCAAATAACCATATTCTTATTTTTTCAGATTTTAATGCATAAATTACTCCACCTATGGTATACATTAAACCTCCTACTATTAACCACATTAGTCCAAATGTAGGTAATACTTGAGCCATTGGATATATAACAACAATTGCAAACCAACCAATGCCTATATACATAGTGCTACTAAGCCATCTTGGGCAAGTAACCCAGCATAACTTAAATATTATTCCTACAACAGCACACGTTGTTACTGCCATAAATAAATTGAAGCCCATCTTACCACTCAATGCAACTAAACAAAATGGAGCATAAGATCCAGTAATTAATATAAATATCATTGAATGATCTATTCTCTTAAGCATTTTTATTACTTTATCATTAGCTATAACAGAGTGATATGTTGCTGAAGCACTATATAATAAAATCATACTTATGCCAAAAAAGATTACTGATCCTAAAGTTATCGCCGAACTTCCTGAAGTATAAGCTTTCACTAACATAGCTATTAAAGCAAATAGTGATAATACTGCACCAACAAAATGAGTTAATCCATTAATAGGTTCTCTTAAATATTTTTCCATGTATATCCCTCCCACTAATTGTCACATAGTTTTTATAACTACTTCTTATTATACTAGAAAATATTTCATATATCTATCAATATTTAAAAATTATTATTGTTAATTATTATTTTACCCATAAATACTTGAATTATATACTTTATTCAATTAATATTGAAAATATAATATATACATAGTTTTGATTACTATGTGAAAGGTGAAATTTTATGAGCGATTTTAGTATTGATAACTATATCAACTCCCAAAAATCATCAAATAATATTAATCTAGATGATTTTCCTGAAATTGATTTGTATATGGATCAAGTAATGCAATTATTTGAGAACAAATTAAGTTATACCAAGCGATATAAAGACGATAAGGTTTTAACAAAGACCATGATTAATAATTATGCAAAAGGCAAGTTATTAATGAAAATTAAAAATAAAAAATATACTAAAAACCATCTTATATTAATGGGCTTAATTTACAACTTAAAAGGTTCTTTATCATTAACAGATATTAAAACAATATTAACACCTATAATCAATTCTTTTGATAAAGAAAATGATTATCCGTTATACGATATATATCAGTCTTTCCTTGATATATATGATTTCAATTTGGATGAACTTAATGTATCGTCAAATAAAATTTATGAAAATATAGAAAAATTGGTAGATTCAAAGAACCTTGATCTTGGTGATTTTGAAGAAAAATTTTTATTAATTTGTGCTTATGTCTCTATGAGCAATCTTTATCGACGCATGAGTGAAAAAATAATCGATGATTTTTTTGGCGATCACGATAATTCTAAATAATTAATCTTAATATAACTTTGTAATAATGCAAAATATATTAATTATATGTTATAATAAGCAACATGAGACGAAACTATTTATGCAATAAAAAATCATTACAATAATATAAGAAGAAATGAGGTAGAAATAGATTGATAACTGTATCAAATGTTAGTCTGAGATTTGGCGGACGTAAACTTTTTGAAGATGTCAACCTTAAATTTACTCCTGGTAATTGCTATGGAGTTATTGGTGCTAATGGAGCTGGAAAAAGTACTTTCCTAAAAATATTATCAGGCGAGGTTGAACCTAATACTGGGGAGGTTATAATTCCTCCTAATACAAGAATGTCAGTTTTAAAACAGGATCATTATAAATACGATAATTTTCAAGTTTTAGAAACTGTAATTATGGGTAATGAAAGACTTTACCAAATAATGAAGGAAAAAGATGAAATATATGCAAAACCAGATTTCTCTGATGAAGATGGAATTCGAGCTTCTGAATTAGAAGGTGAATTTGCTGAACTTAATGGTTGGGAAGCAGAATCCGAAGCTTCTTCTGTTTTGCAAGGACTTGGAATAGGAACTGAACTTCATTTTAAAAATGTATCAGAATTAACTGGTGGAGAAAAAATTAAAGTTCTTTTAGCTCAAGCACTTTTTGGTAATCCAGGGATATTGATTCTAGACGAACCTACTAACGGTCTTGACTTAAAGGCTGTTAACTGGTTAGAAGACTTTTTAGGTAACTTTGATGGAACTGTTATAGTCGTATCCCATGATAGACATTTCTTAAATGCAGTTTGTACGCAAATGGCTGATGTTGACTTTGGAAAGATTAAACTTTATGTTGGTAACTATGACTTCTGGTATGAATCAAGTCAATTAGCTCTTCAAATGTCAAAAGATCAAAACAAAAAGAAAGAAGAAAAAATTAAAGAATTACAAGACTTCATCGCAAGATTTAGTGCTAATGCTTCAAAATCAAAGCAAGCTACTTCTCGTAAGAAGTTATTAGATAAAATAACATTAGATGACATTCAACCATCTAGCAGAAAATATCCTTTCGTAGGTTTTAAACCTGAAAGAGAAGTTGGTAATGATATATTAATGGTTACAGACTTATCTAAAACAGTTGACGGAGTTAAGGTTCTAGATAATGTGAGCTTCATGGTTAATAAGGGAGATAAAATAGCTCTTATTGGTAATGAAATAGCTGTAACTACATTATTTAAAATCTTATCTGGAGAAATGGAACCAGACAGTGGTGAATTTAAGTGGGGAATAACTATAACTACAGCTTACTTCCCAGCAGATAATACACAATATTTTGAAGATTGTAACCTTTCTTTAGTAGATTGGCTTAGACAATATTCAGAAGAAAAGTCTGAAAGCTATATAAGAGGTTTCCTAGGCAGAATGTTATTCTCTGGAGAAGAAGCTTTAAAAGAAGCTAATGTATTATCTGGAGGAGAAAAGGTTAGATGTATGCTTTCTAAGATGATGCTTTCTAATGCAAATGTATTGATGTTAGATCAACCAACTAATCATCTTGATCTTGAATCAATAACAGCTGTGAATAATGGATTAAATGACTATAATAGTAACATTTTATTTGCTTCTCATGACCATCAATTTGTTCAAACTATAGCAAATAGAATTATAGATATTAAAAATGATGGCTCTATAGTTGATAGAACTATGACATTCGATGAATATTTAGAATTTACCAATTCTAGTAAATAAGTATAATTAAAAAAATAACACCTAGCCTTCCTTTATTGGAATGCGTTAGGTGTTATTTTTTACAAAACCTACACTTAATTATAGTATATTTATTAAATTCACAAAATTACTTATAATCTATCCCTATTCCTCTTAATGTAAATCTTATAGTACTTTTAATAATATTTTCTAATTCAATTTTTTCAACATGAATAGATTCATATATCGCTGATGAACATAGTGAACCAAAAAATTGAAATGCTATAAGCTCTGTATCTCCATTTTCAATCAAACCACTTTTCATAGCACTTTTTATATTTATTTCTATTTCATTAATATATTCTTTTATTTTTTTTCGTAACTGATTCTGCCTGTCCTCTGTTCCCCATAACTGACTCATTACAACTTTGAAAAAATTTGTATATCCATATAAGAAAGTTAATTGTATTTCACAAATTCTTATTAATTTTTCTATAGGCCCTATATCCATAACTTGAACTTCAAGAACTTGGCTATTCAATATTTTCAATCCTTCTTCAACAATAAAATTAAATATCACTTCTTTACTTTCAAAATGATAATATAATGTTCCTTTTGCAAGACCTGCATTAATAGCTATATCATCCATTGTAGCTCCCCTATATCCGGATTCAGAAAATATTTTTATTGCAGATTCAAATATTAATTTTTTAGTTTTGTTCATAAAATTCCTCCGCCTTCGCCTTTAATTATTTACCATTAACATAATAATGTTATTATACCACTTAGTATAATATTAAACTATAATTACAAAAAGCTAATGCTAAAATTAATTACCAATAGAATATACTTTTGAAATTTCTAATATGTATGATAAAATTAGTATTAAAGTATAAAACTGAATTATGCATGTTACACATAATTTATCCAACATATATTTCTAATATATACATTCAAATTACCAGTTAATGGCGAAATCCCCTCAGGATTTCTTGAATTGAAATGTACAATCTTAATTAGAACTTATATATTAAATTTAATAATTACATTAGAAATATATAATAAAAATAAGAAATGGAGGATACTTGTCATAGCTGTAACATTATAAAATTTGCTAGAATTTTAATTTGCATTTTTTATAAAGTTTTGACAATAGTATTTATGATTCAAGTATATAATAGAACAACAAAATCTTATGAAGAAGAACTTATTGCAGGAAAAAAGTATATAGAATGGACATATGAATCACCAATTGGAAAAAACTTCACTGAACTTATCGTAAAAAAGAAATTTTTTTCAAAAATTTATGGCCTTTATTGTGATACTAAGTTAAGTTCAAAAAAGATTCCATCCTTTATAGAAAACTTTAATATTGATATGGATATTTCAAAAAAAAATCTTAGTGAATTTAATTCCTTTAATGATTTTTTCACACGAGAATTATATTCTGATGCTAGACCGATAGATAAAGATAATAATGTTTTAATTTCTCCTGGTGATGGACGAATTACTGCATATGAAAATATTGATCTAGATAATATAGTTCAAGTCAAAGGATTAACATATAGTTTAAAGGAACTTATAAATGATGATAATATTGCTAATAAATATATTGGAGGCACATGCATTATATTAAGATTATGTCCTACAGATTATCATAGATTTCATTTTATAGATTCTGGAATTCCTTTGGAAAATAATTATATTCAAGGTCATTATTACTCTGTAAATCCAATAGCATTAAAAGCTATTCCAAAGCTTTTCTGTGAAAATAAAAGAGAATGGTCATTATTTAAATCTGATAACTTTAAAGATATATTGCACATAGAAGTTGGTGCAACTTGCGTTGGTTCAATTATTCAAACTTATTCACCTAATGTTAAAGTAAATAAAGGTGAAGAAAAGGGATATTTTAAATTTGGAGGATCAACAACAATATTATTCTTTGAAAAAGATAGTATAAATGTAGATACTGATATCTTAGAACAATCTAAACTCGGTTTTGAATGTAAAGTTATTTTCGGTGAGCACATTGGTACAAAAATTATATAAAAAAAGTGACTTAACTTGAAGGTTAAGTCACTTTTTTATAATTGGCAGAGTGTGATTTAAAGCCTACATAAGTAATGGCTTATACTGTTGGCATAAAAGACTAGGTTAATATCATAAATTAAATAATAACCCGTAAGTAACTTAATTGTTACTTACAGGTTATTTTTCTGCTATTGAATAAATCTGGATCAACTACAATTCCACCTTGACACAACTTCACATAATCGTCGTTTTCCTCAGATACTTCATACCCAGTACTTTCTATTAATTCAATTTCTTTTTTAAAATCTTCAATTGAAGTATTTTCTCTATATATTTCTATTGATTCCTTAATTATCATCTAAGCCCCACCTTTATATAAAAATCAAACTTTTCTTTTCATACTTATGTTTATGTATATATCTAAATTCCTGCTAGCAATTATTACCTCATTAGAACTCCGTCCATATATTTCAATTGCCCTATATAGATTTTCCCTAGCTTTTTCCATAGCTTGGTTAAGCTTAGAAATAGCTTCATCATTTTTCAATTTTAATCCCCTCATTTTCCCCGTATATTATCTCCTTATTTTTCTTAAATGCTTGCTACGAGCTCAATTATATAGATATATTTAATTTTTTACAAATTTAAAAAAGTCCAACAAAATTAACTCTAATTCGTTGGACTATTCTGCTTTAGGCTTATGCCATTCTATTGGTACATTTGCTATACACATACATTCAGAGCTATTATCCTTGAAAATACAATTGCCACAACTGTCCTCATGGATTTCACAATATTTAACTAATAATTTATATATCATTATTGCTAATATATTTTTCATATTTACTACCCCACTTTTGCCACTTCTTTAAATCAAAATTACATTCAATTTTCAAAAATTTTCTTTCATACTCATGTTTATATATATATCTAAATTTTGACTTGCAATTATAACCTCATTAAAATCCCGACCATATATTTCAATAGCCTTATGTAAATCTGCCCTAGCTTTTTCTATAGCTTGATCAAGCTCAGAAATAGCGTCATTATTTTTCAACTTTAGTTCCTCCATTTCTCTGATGATAGTATAAAATAACTCTAGGTTACTATGGGTTTCTCTCTTCTAATCACAAACTGGCGTTCGTTTTAAAGCAATAACAAATTTCATTTTTCCCTCTTAATACTACCTGCTTATTTACTTATTTATTTTAAATGCCTACTGCCTGAATAAATTATATTGCCATCTCTAATATTTGTAAAATGAAAAAAAAATCAAGTAAACTGGATTAATCCACTTGATTTTTACTTGATTTTTTTCTGTTTTAAACAACTTTTTTTATTGATTTTTAATGTTATTAATATGGATCAGTTGAATTTACATGATATACATTATTTTGCTTTACACTAGACACTGTATTATTTTTGCCAGTATTAGTATGTGTAGTTTTAGTTGAAGCAAATGCAACATTTGTTAGTAACATTGACGTTGCTATTACTGCTAATATAATTTTCTTCATAAAATCACCTCCCTGAAAAATAAAGTACATTCTACAGTTTCTACCTTTTCTGCCTTTACAGTGTAACATAAAATTGAAATTTGCGATTGATTTTTTTTATTTTTATTTTTTTTAAATCTGTTTAAGTTTATCAATTAATTCATTGCTGAAATATATGCTTTTCTCCTCATTTCGACCTCTATAATATTCTGAAATCTTTGCATAACTTAAACAATAATTTATATTTAACGCCTTTGCTTTATCTGCCATTAACATTAATTTTTTTTCATCCTCTCTTTTCATATAAATAACCACTAGCTCATTTATTACGTCTTTAATTAAATCTAAATTCTCTCTATCTTTGCTTTCGCATATATCTAATGCTTGTAAAAGATATTGCTCAACATCTTCATTTTCGTGTGCAAGAATTTTTGCTGCGATGTACAGAATTTCATCTAGATATTTATTGTCATAACTATAAATTAAAGCATCTTTTATATATTTGGCTGCTTCTTCATATTTTCCATTATTAAAGTATAATTCTGCTAAATTTCTATATCCTAGAGCGAGCAAATCTTTATCATCATGAGCTATATCGAATATCTCAAAGTATTCTTTTTCAGCTTCTTCAAATTCATTCTCTTTAAATTCATTTTTATCAAGGAAACAATTAGCATATACCATTTTTATTTTTAACAACATTGTTTTATCTTTTATATATTTCTCTTTAAGCATTTTTAAATACTTTAAAGCTACATCATATTCACCTAGCTTTTTATATGTCAAAGCTCTTTGATAAAGTATCATTACAGAAATGTCATCATCTGCTAAATAATTATTTAGTTTTTCTGCCATATCCAATTCTTGTAGCGATTTAATATAGTTTTCCATAAATATATAATTTCTAGATTTATATATATATAAAGTTGTTTCTTCAAACTTATTTTTGGTATTAATACTTATCTCTAGTCCACTATCACACATTTGATCACTTTTAAAATAACTCTGCTTATAGTAATAAAAATCAGCAGCTAATTTATACAACTCTACTTTTTTATTATCTGCAATATTATACTTTTCAATTAGTTCTTCAGCTTTACGCAACTTTTGTTCAAATAGATATATTGTTTCAGTTTCTCTTAATTCGTTTATAATGTTATTTTTTAAAAAATTATTTGCTTGGCTATGTTCATCTTGTAAAAAATCATCTGCTATAAATTTAATATCTAGCATTCTTTTTTCTTTTGCAATTTTATTTAATCTTTTAACAAATAAATTTGCTAAATTACTGCTTATCTTTTGTTTATTGTTTTCAATTAAACTTATATTGTTTTTTGAACAAATGCCTTCTGCAAGTTCTTCCTGCGTCATATGAAACAGCTTTCTTATTCTCTTTATTTTTTCTCCTTGTTTCATAATTTCATTATTAAACATTTAAGTTTTCTCCTCTCTCTTTAAAGAGATAACAAAAACTAAATACAAATTTTGCACATTATACAATTCATTTCTATTATTATAGACAAAATTATACGAAATGTATTATAATTACAGTGCTTGCAATAAGTTGTTAGCTCTCTTTAGACTCTGCAATGCTCGAGCTCTAATCAACCATTGCAGAGTTTATTTTTATCCTTTAATTTTAACATATATTTCTATATATAAATATATTATGATAATTTAGATTAATATTCAATAGATTTTAAGTTAATCTTCGTATTATATATTCCTTAAACAGAAATTTAATTATTATCAAAAAATTACAAACAACTAAATAAAACCCCGTAAGTAACACTTAGTTACCTACGGGATTATTCCATTATTTATTGTATATTAGTACTCCCAGCGGGATACCACCTATATGATTTTTCGAATTTATTCAAATACAATCAGATGTCTTAATATAACTATTTTACTACATTTTAAAACATATTTATATATCTTCAATTCCACTTAATTTTAATGTTATATTTATAAAGAGTCCTCTTTTTGTCTCCTTCTGAATATATAAGAATGGCTTAACCCTAGTAGTTAAGCCATTCTTTATTGCAACCTGGCAGAGTGTGAAGGAATCGAACCCTCAATGTACCGTCCGTAGCGGTATGTTATATCCGTTTAACTAACACTCCTTATTAATTTTTAACAACAAACTTATATTATCACAAGCTACCATAATAATCAAGTTTATAATAGGGTTAATATTATAATTTTATAAAAATAACCCTATGCATCATGAATAAACATAAATTATTCTATCTATTATAAATAAATATCAGAAAATTCTAATTCAAATAATTCAACTTTATTTTTAACATTTAAATATTTATTTTTACCAAACTCATCTTCTTTTAATAATTCCATTGGTAATTTAACAATAAATTCAGATCCCTTGTTTTCTTCACTTTTAAGCTCTATTGTTCCATTATGAGCTTTGGTTAAATATCTAACTAAATCTAATCCTATTCCACTGCCAAAATTCTCATTATTTTTATTTCTTGATGATTGAACAAATCTATTAAATATTGTTTTTTGTTCTTCTTTTGAAATTCCAATACCTTCATCTTTTATTGAAATAGTTAACTGATGAATACTCTTCCAAGCATTTATATATATACTTTTTCCTTGTGGCGAAAATTTTATAGCATTAGAAATTAAATTCATTATTATTCTATCTATTGCCTCTGGATCTATTGCCATAACACATTCCTCAACATTTGTATCAAAAACTAAAGATATATCTTTTTGTTTAGCATATTTATCAATAGCCGATATGTTCCATTCAATTAGATTTATTATATCTAAATTTTCCTTCTTAAGATTATAATGCTGCTTTTCCAATTTTGTAGTATCTATAAGATTATTAATAAGCTTTAATATCTTATACGCATTTCTTTTAATAATGTCCATATGCTCTTTGTTTTGCTTAACTTTGTTAACATCCAAACATTCATCTTTATAACACTGCAAAATACTTAAAATAATATTAAGCGGTGATCTTAAATCATGAGAAATATTTAAAATAAAATCCTCTTGAGCCTTTTTAGATTCTGATAAATTAATAACCATATTTATTAATTCATCTTTTGATAATTTAAGCAATTCTCTTTTTTTTAGTAAATTATCTTCTTCCAACTCACAGTTATTCATAATATTAACTTCACCCATTTTTAATCCCCTTCATTTTTTACTTTTTTTACCATAAATCCTATTACATAATATCATATTTTTTTCCAGCTAACAACTATATATTTAATAAAATATATATATTATTTTTTAAAACTTGCATAATAATACAATTTGCTAATTCATATTACTTATTATTTCATCTTTTATATATTTCAAAATTAATACAACATAAGTCAATGTACCTATTATAAACATAGTATTAAAATCTATATTAGGTTTAATCAATTCTAAAATCATTTGAATTATTAATGGAAGTGTTGCTGCATATATGGTTAATGAAAATAAAGCTATATATTTAACTATCATTTTCATAAATAATGTAAATATTGATGAAACAATAGCTACAATTAGACAATTGAATAATAAATTTAGAAATTTCATTCCAAAGTTATTAATTATGAGTGCTATAAAGGGCATAATTTCAAAAGAACTAGTTCTATATACATTAATTGAATCACTTATTAAAACTGAAATTAAAGTGAGTAACATTGCATAAGAAATTGATCTAAAAATACCTTCTTTTGCATATTTAGAAAAAACCTTTATGTCGTATATAGAAGTTATAAATTTAGTAAAAAAATTAGTATTATAATTCATTTTTTCCTCCAACTCGATATCTTTAGTATTAGTAATTCTTACAAATATATTAACATACATATTTATTAGTTCAAATGTTAAGGTTTATTATTTACTGTTATTGTCAATATTATAGCTAAAAAGAAAAAACATATTTTTAGAACTTTTAATATGTTTTGCTAATTAAATAGGAGGCATTTTTTTGAATATAAATCTATACAGTAAAAGATATAGCAAAACTTTAATAAAAAGACTTATATATTTTTTAGTGTTTGTCACAATACTTAGTTTTACTTATTTTTATGAATCTTATAAATACAAAAAATTAATTGATAATTTTAAAACAAATTTCGAAGAGTACGAATTTTCAAATGCAAATAATGATCTATTAATTTCCGAAAATTTTAATCCTTTTAAAATATTCTTACTTAAAAAGGATATATCTAATTATTTCTATGGAAGAATCGAGACTTTGTCGGAAGATATTAATAATAAAAAAATTTCTTCTGAAGAAGTCTTAATACAACTTAATGAGATTAAACATTATAATATAATAGATGAGGATAAAATAAACAGTGTTTCAAGTTCTATTGACTTAATTCAAGATTCAATTAATAATTACAAATCTGGTGTAAATTACTTTAATAGTCAACAGTATACAAATGCAATTTCTTCTCTTAAAAAAGTTTCTAGTTTGGATTTAAATTATACTAATTCACTAATATATTTAAAGTATAGTAGGAGCAAACTTAAAGAAACTTTATTTGCTTACTGCGATAACTTAGTTAATAATGACCATTACAGTGATGCTTTATCTAAAATCTCAGATAACAATAAATTTTTAGGTATTGATTCAGATATAGACGCAAAAATTTCAGATATAAAATCAAAACAACAGGAATACTTTGATAAAAATTCAGCTATTGCTGAAGCTTCATCTAGTGCATTGACCAGTGCTATATCTACTGCTAATATTAATACATTAAATATTGAAAGTAATACATCTTATTTTATTAATGTAAATCTATCTAATCAAAAAACATATATCTATAAAGGAAAAACTAACAACTGGAATTTAATAAAAACATTTCCTTGTTCTACAGGAATAAAAGGTGAGGATACACCTTCAGGCTCATTCGCAATTAAAGAAAAAGGTGATTGGTTCTTTTCTGAACGATATTCACAAGGAGGAAAGTATTGGTCTCAAATTACTGGAGACATTTTGTTTCATTCATTTCCATTCGCTAAAGATAAATCTACCATTTTAGATACAACACTTAATAAACCATCTTCTCATGGCTGTATAAGATTATCAATAGATGACGCTAAATGGGTTTATACTAATATTCCTAAAGGAAGTAAAGTAATAATAAAGTAGATAATAAGGGTTCTACAAAATAATTATAGAACCTTTATTCCATTTATAAAAAATTATTAATAACCTATTTTTAGTGAACATAATGATTATACTATTTCAATTTCCTTCTCCAATGAAAATGAATATAAATATTTATATTTTACACTTTTACCAGTCATTTTAAATATTGCATTGCTATAATAATCTAATTGCTTTTTATATTTTTCCTTAAATTCCTCTTCTTCACCTTGTTTTAAATAGTCAGTTTTATAATCCAATAATATCATATCCCCATTATATTCAAAAAAGCAATCAATTATTCCCTGCAATCTAATCGTTTCATCCCTATATTTATAATTTAGTGATTTATCTACCTCCAAACTACTTATCTCAGTATAAAAAGGTATCTCTCTATAAATTTTATTTCCTTGTTTATTTAATTCTAGAATTTTTCTTCCTAAGTTGGATTTAAAGAAATTTAATATTTTATATGGATTAATAGTTTTTAATTCTTCAATAAGTAAAAGTTCATCTTCTACTAATTCTTGTAATTGTTCCTTAATATCTTGTATTGATGAAACTTTATTTAAGTTAATCTTCTTCATTACAAAATGAACTGCTGTACCTTTTTCTGCTGAAGTTAATCCCTTCTTTTCTTGAAGAAATCTTGGAGTAATCATAACTTTTTCCTTATATACATTTTCACTATTATAATTTATCTCTTCATTTCTTCTTTTTAAATCTGAAACAGAAATATTACTTTTAATAATAGTTGACGATTTAAATGGATATTCATAAGATAATATCTTATTTATTTCTTCAGTAATATTTTTATCTAATAAACTTCTAGATATTATTCTTTGTTCACTGTTATCTTCATTTTCTGTATTTTCAGTATTTATATCATTAATCAATTCATTTTTATTCCATAAATTAATTTTCCAATTAGATGTATCATTTTTATACATTTCCTTTAAGGTTCCAACAACTTCCCAGAGAGCGACACCATCTCTATGATGGCATAATGCCATTCCAATCCAGTCCATATAGGATCTTCCTTTTAAAACTTCTGATGGTAAAATCCGATTATATTCTAAAGATGCAGAACTTAACCATTTATCTATAGATTTTTCAATATTTGAAACTGTACCTGTCATTATTAATTTTTCTTTTGCTCTAGTAAAAGCAACATATAATATTCTCATCTCTTCAGACAATGTTTCAATCTTCATTTTCTTTTTTATTGATTCCTTTGCTAATGTACTAATACTAAATCTCTTTTCTAAATCTACAAAATCTGGACCAAATCCTAATTCATCATGATACATCATATTCTTATTTAAATCCATTAGATTAAAGTTCTTTCCAGCTCCACATAAGAATACTACTGGGAATTCCAATCCTTTACTTTTATGAATACTCATAATTCTTACTACATCTTCATTTTCGCCCAATACTTTAGCACTTCCCATATCTCCTGATGATTTAGTAAGTTTATTTACAAAATTTATAAAATTGAACAAACCTTTGAAACTTGTTCTTTCAAATTGTTTTGCTCTTTGAAATAATATCTTTAAATTCGCTTGTCTAAGAATTCCATTTGGCATAGCTCCTATATATCCATAATATGCTGTATCCATATATAAATACCATATAAATTCATCAATTGCCATATATATTGACTTATTTCTCCACTGCTCAATCTTATCAATTAAATATTTACATTTGCTAATTAATTCTTTCGAATAAGGCAACTCATTAGCTTTTTCAATTTCATTATTTACATATTTAATATTTTCATAAAAATAGCAATCTTTATTTATAAGTCGAATATCACTTATTTCCTCTGTAGAAAACCCCATAATTGGAGATCTCATTAAAGCTATCATTGGGATATCCTGCAAAGGATTATCAATCACTTTTAGAAGGGAAATTATCGTTCTAATCTCAATTGATTCAAAATAACCTGTTCCTGTATCTGCATATGCTGGTATTCCTTCTGCACCTAACTCATCAAGCATGCTTTCAGACCAATTCTTTGTTGCCCTAAGAAGAATTACTATATCTTTATATTTTAATGGTCTATATTCTCCTGTTTCCTTATCTAAAACCTTAAAAACATTCTCAACACTTTGAGACATTAATTCCTTAATTCTTCTCGCAACAATTCTTCCCTCTAAAATAACATTGTTTATTTCTTCATGCTCTTCAATATCTTCTTCTATTAATTCTTCAGATTGCTTATTTACTATATTAAGCTCTATCGCCCCACCAACAATCATATTATTATTTTTTTCTTTAAAATTTGCACCTAAATTTAATGCTTCCTCATCTGAATATTCAAGTTCTCCAACAGTTTCAGACATTACTTCTTTGAAAATATAATTAACTCCATCAATAACTTCTTTTCTACTTCTAAAGTTTTTAAATAATTGAATTTTTCTATTTCTACCTTGATCTAATTGATAGTTATTATATTTTTCAATAAACAGCTCAGGTTTTGCCTGCCTAAATCTATATATACTTTGTTTTACATCACCAACCATAAATACATTAGGATTTTTATTCTCTTTCCTAGAAACTAAATTTATGATAGTTTCTTGTACATTATTTGAGTCTTGATATTCATCAACAAGAATTTCTTCAAAGTATTCTTTAAATCCAATAGCAACATTGGAAGGAACTATATTTTTTTCTTCATCATAATCAATTAAAATCTGTAAACATAAGTGTTCTAAATCATTAAAATCTAGTAAATTTCTCTCTCTCTTTTTATTACTAAATTTTTTATCAAATTGCAAAACAATGCTCGATAGTTTTTTTATATATGGATATGCGCCTCTAATATTACTTATCATTTGCTCTGGTGTTACTGAAAATGTATTATTAATTAATTCTGTTATTTTCTTTTTAATATCATCCCGTATTTTTTTTACAGTACTTTGTGCTATCTCATCAGAAATTTCACTCTTTTTAATAGTCTTTAATCTATTAAAACTTATTGCTGATAGTGCTTTATACATTTCATCTAATCCATTTTCAACTGATTCATAAGCATTTTTTATATAACTTAGTTCACTTTCAAAATTCTCTCTATATGCTTCTAATTCTTCAGTTTCAGTAATTATTTCAATGGCCTTTTCCATCGCCTTTATATATCCACTTATTTCAATCTTAATGCTTTTAGATAACACATTAACCCATTTAGTTTTATTTAATTCCTCTAATGAACTGATATTAAAAGCTTCTGCATTATCTTTAAGCCATTTTTCTGGCCATGGACCAGACATAATAAAACTATGTAAATCTAGAACTAAATCTTTTAAATTCTCATCATTTTTATAACTACTGAAAGCCTCAATTAAGTTAATAAATTCTTGATCCTCTTCATCATATTTTTCTTCAAAAAGCTCTTCTATTACTTCTGATTTTATTAATATTATCTCTGTTTGATCACCTATCCTAAATGATGGATCCAAATCAACCTTATGAAAATTATTTTTAATTACATCTAAACAAAATGAGTGCATAGTAGTAATATTAGCTCTATTTAATAAAGTTAATTGTTTTTGTAAATTTTTTGAGTTTGGATTTTTTTCTAATTCCTTTGATATAGCATCAGCTATTCTTTCTTTCATTTCTGCTGCTGCTGCATTAGTAAATGTAACTACTAATAATTTATCTATATCAACTGGATTTTCTTCATTAGTTATTATTTTTATAATTCTTTCTACTAGAACAGCGGTTTTACCAGATCCAGCTGCTGCTGCAACTAATAAGTTACAATTTCTAGTTTTAATTGCACTTAGCTGCTCATTAGTCCATTTTGTTTCTCCCATATATTAATCTCTCCTACTTCTAATTAAAATAATCCAAACTATAATAGAAACTGTTTCACACTATTCTTTATTATCATTAACTTAAATTAAATCATCTGAATTTTCTTCTTCACTCAAGCCATTTATATCCTTCTTTATATTTTTCCAAATATCATTTGTTGCTTTTTTTGTTATTACATTATACTTGTTATCTTTTATAGTTGTATCAAATTGACATATAGATGAAAAATCACAATACTCACAATGAGTTTTATTAGCTCTTTTAGTTGGCTGTATTTTTATTTCACCACTTAACATTTCTTCACATAATTCAACCATCTTTTTATTAACATATTCTCTAAGCAATGTAAATTCCTCTTCAGTAATAACATCACTATTAGACTTAAATTCTCCATCAGTCTTAAATGCAGCTGGTATAATTAACGAGTAACCATCAATGTCTTTATCCATTGCCCTAACTACTCTAGCATCTTTTAAAATTAAACCTTTTAATTTTAAATTATTTAACACCTCTTTTTCAATTTCCTCTAATTCCATTTCCCTATTGTTTTTTATTATAGGATCATCTATTTTAAAATATAATATAGCTCCTGGTTTTGCTTGTTTATTCAAAATATATTTAGAGTTTCTAATAAGTGCATCTAAATATACTAATAACTGCATCTGTAGACCATAATAGAGTTCATTTAACTCAAATTTTTTGCTTCCAGTTTTATAATCTATAACTCTAATATACGTTTCTCCATCTAAATCTAACGTATCTATCCTATCAATTCTACCTTGAAGATATACCTTTTCATCAGAACTTAGATCTAAAGTTATAGCTTCCCCAGAATTATAATCTCCAAATTTAAATTCAGTCTTAAATACTTCAAACTCACCTTTTCCTATTTGGTTTGCTATAACTGAAACTGATTTAGATATTACTCTCTTAAACCTTTTAGTTAAATATTTAAATTTATTTGTACTATTTAATATTGAATTACTTTCTGAATTTAATTTTTTATCAATAATATTAGATACTATTTCTTTACATTTTTCATTATTTAATTCTGACCATAATATACCTTCTTCTTTAACTTTATTAGTAAAAGAATCTAACATTTCATGAACAAATGATCCTAGATCTGGAGGTGCAAATTCATATATTTTTCTATTTTTCGCTTTTAGCCCATATTGAACAAAATAAGAAAAAGGACATTCAGCATATTTTTCTAATCGTGAAACACTAAATACTAGTTTCCCCATATCATTTTGATAAAGCTCTCTAAGCTTCTTTTTAGCAACTCTATCACCTACATTTGAATATGTAAGTCCCTTAAAAATATTTTCAACCTTCTCTTTATATTTCTGATTTTCTTTAAACCAATTATAAACTTCTGGCCAATAAGCTTCTATATCTTCTTTATCAAAATCTCTCCTTACAGCAACTATGAGTTCATTGAACGTTGGGATAGGAGATATAACCTTTGCAAATTTATTTCTTGTGTTATCTAAGTTATAGATTGAACTCTCTTCTATTAGCTTAGGAAATATCTTCTTTGTTCTATGTATGACTGTTGATGGTCTTAAAGATTTGCCTTCAAAATCAGCCATTGGGTATGATAATATTAGGCGCTCACTGCTTATTGTTAATGCTGTGTATAATATATATTGCTCTTCAAACACCTTATTTCTTGTCGTTGAAGCTAAATTTATTCCGACTTCACTTAATATTTCTCTATCTCTATCAGATAATAATCCTTCATCCTTTTTAGCAGCAGGAAATACACCATCATTAACTCCAACTATATAAAGTACTTTCACTTCTCTTCCTTTGATTCTTGCTACATCTCCAATATTTACTTGATCTAATGCAATTGGTATAACTCCTATTTCTTCATTTTCAAATCCTGAATTTAATATTTTAAAAAACTCAAAATAATCTATTATCTCTTCTCCAATTACGTCAACTGCTTGATCTAATATATCTATAACTATACTTTGAACTTGACTATATTCTTTAACCTTATCTTCTAGCTCTATTTCCTCAAAATTTTTAATCCATTGATCTATTCTTTCAAATGCATTTATATCAATTAAAAATTCATAAATAGCTGCGCACATATCTTTAACTTTATGCTTTCCATTTATTTTATTATGAAATATAATGAGAGGCCTTCTTATTTCCTCCATAACTTCAGCAATTGATATTTGTTCATTCGTTATATCTTCATTATTATTAAACCATTTTTCAGAAATTATTTCGTCCACGGTCCATTTGTATCCTTTAATCCCGTGCTCCAATATAAAGTTTTCTAAAATATCTATATATGAACTATCAATCCCTGTTAACCCACTTTTCAAATATTTAAATACGCTCTCATAAGACCAATTTTTAGATAAAATTTCAAAAGAAGAACTTATAAGTATAATTAGAGGGTTACTTAATAACTGAATTTTCTTATCCAAAAAATATGGTATATCATAATCTTTAAAAATTACAGCAGTTATTTTTTCATAATCCTCTATATTTCTGCATACAACAGATATATCTTTATACCTATATCCTTTATTTCTAACAAGTTCTGTGATGCTTTTAGCAACTCTCTCGACTTCATCATAAATATTATTTGCCTTGTAAAGTTCTATGCTATTACATTTTTCAAAATACTTATTAAATGGATAATTAAAAAAGTATTTTTCTATATGACAAAGCTCACTGTTATGTTTAAATCTATATGGCATAGAACTGTTTAGATAAATAGGTTTATCATAAGCTATATTATTTTCGCTCATTATTTTTAATATCTTATTTTCTGTATTTTTTGTTACATTAAATATATTAGTTACATCTTTATCATTATCTTTGAGTGGTTGAGCATCCATACAGAGAGTTATATTAACTCTTTTACATCGCTTAGCTAATAATTTTAATATTTCTAACTGTTGGGGAGTAAAAGTAGTAAATTCATCAACCCATACTTCCGAATCAACATAAGCATTACATTTCAATAATTTTTCACTTAATAACGTTAGTTCATCATCTCCATCAATATAATTTTCATGCATTTTCAAATTGAAAGCTTCATAAATTACATCTAATTCTTTAAGTTTTTTTATCAATTCAACATTATCTATATTCTTATCTATTTCTTGAAAACTTTGTGGATTTATATTATATTTTTTAAATTCAGAAATTACTTCTGATATGATTCCATAGAATCCTTGCTCTTTAGATATTTTTTTAAAATAAGTTAAATTATCCATATTTTCATTTAGTACACGGTGAATTAACATGTTCTTTCCAGACTCTTTTATTATTTCTTTAACACGTCCTCCATATTCTTCAAAAACTTCACGAGTCATTTTCTTGAAACTCAGCACTTCCGTTCTTAAAAAAGCCTTTTCTCCAATTGAATGTAAAATTTTATTTTCAGTTGTAAATGTATATTGTTCTGGTACTAATAAAATTAATTTGTTTTCAAAATTTTCTCCATATATGTTTTCTTTTATTTCATTAATACAAAATCTGCTTTTACCTGTTCCTGCTCTTCCATAAATAAATCTTATGCTCATATACATTTTCCCTCACATATTAATTATAGTTTGTATCATCTCTAAATATCTCCATAATTATAGTATCCATATATTCACCATCTATATAAATACTATTCTTTTTTATTCTACCTTCAACAAATCCGCATTTTATATAACAATTTATCGCTCTTAAATTATTTTTAATAACTTCTAATTCAACCTTTATAGCATTTAATTCACCAAATAAGTATCGTAATAATGTTTTTATAGAATCTTGCCCATATCCACTTCCCCAATAACTACTTCCAATCGTTATGCCAATAGAATATATCAATTTATCATAAATTTCTTTATACGTTATAAAACCAATTAAAATGTCATTTTCATTAATTATACTAAAAGCTTTTCTTAAATTTATTTCTTCACTGTTATCTTGTATATTATTATGTTTTATATTAAATTTTCTTACATTTTCCTCATTAGATATCTTATATAACATTCCAATATCTTCTTGTTCCAATAGCCTCAAAGATACTTTATAACCTTTAAGCATATTCCACCTTCTTAAGCTAATTAATATATCATCCTATTCTCTTATTATAATATACTAAATGCTATTTCTCTTTCAAAATAATAATTAATTTAAATTTATTATATAATTTAAAATTAATTATTTGTAGGCGCCTTTTTACACTAGAACATAAAAAAAACACCTAACATAATGTTAGATGTTTTGGCGGAGGATCCGGGATTTGAACCCGGGCGCCAGTTACCCGACCTACGCCCTTAGCAGGGGCGCCTCTTCAGCCACTTGAGTAATCCTCCATGTGCCCTACATATTTAAAATATGGCGGAAAGATAGGGATTCGAACCCTAGGTACGCTCACACGCACGCCGGTTTTCAAGACCGGTGCCTTAAACCAACTCGACCATCTTTCCGTAACTCACAAAAACTATTATATCAACCAAATTTACTATTGTCAACAATTTATTATAATTAATTTGGTTTTACTACACATTAATCTTTTATCCTAAGTAAAATCAAAATGCATTTTTGAAAATATTAATTACTTGAACTTATATCTTATCTATCCAACCTATATCATTAAAATGATTAGATCCTTAACCACTTTTATAACATCTAATAAAAATATTTTTAGACAAAAAAATGGCGGAAAGATAGGGATTCGAACCCTAGGTACGCTCACACGCACGCCGGTTTTCAAGACCGGTGCCTTAAAC
>NZ_JAKJJY010000018.1:131285-134220 GCF_022320955.1 Clostridium sp. YIM B02555
ACCAACTCGACCATCTTTCCACGTCTCACGACAGATATCATTATATCAATCAATTAGACATGTGTCAACAACTTTTTAATAATTTATTCTATTTTTTTTGTACATACTATATCTACTCCAGTATTCATTACATTTTTACAAACAATATCTCCTATATTTATAGGTGTACTTACATAAATCCTACCAAGCACTTTAGAAAATTCTATCCAAAAATGTTTTTCTATAGGTTTATTACTTTTTACTGAAACTACTTTGTAGTTTTGGCTACCTCTAATTCTAACCAGACTTGTAAATACATCTTTAGATGTCATACTTACTTCCTCCTAAATTTCATTAAATTCTTTAATTCTTCCTACCAAAATTTTAGAATCCATAGAATCATCTACAATATTTAAGATACTTTTATTCATCTCCCTTGCTAATATCTTCATAATCTTCATATTGCAATATGACCCATTACACCCACCAAGACCTATACCAGTACGTCTTTTAACACCTTCTATAGTTCTAGCACCTAAAGGTCTTCTTATAGAATCAACAATTTCTCCTTCAGTAATATTATTACACCTACAAATAATATTTGCATATCGCTTATCTAAAGCTATTATTTTATTTTTCTGCTCTTTAGACATATTACTAAATACGTATTCCTCTCTTTTTTTATCTATATAATCTCTTTTTTTAGTTATATTCATATTTGTTTTTATTCTTTCTTCTATTTCTTGAGCAATAGCAGGCGCAATAGTAACTTTGGCATAGTTATTTCCAGAAATTCTTATATATCCATCTTCTAAATTACTATCATCTATAAACATATTACTTTGATTATATACTTCAGTAAATATACTATTTATTGACTCTCTGTTTATATTTTTTAATGAATTTTGAGATAATATCAAATCATTTTCAAAACTTAATATTTTATCACTCTTTATTCCAATTAGATTTCCACCTATCACACAAGGAACATTTATAATAAATGTATCTTCATCTATATAATTTATAATAACAGTATTTATATTTTCTTCTAACTTTTCATCTAATAATATACATCTTACTTTCTTATTTTTCGAATTGCATTCCATTTCATTATGTTCATCATTAAAAACTTCATTAGGAATTGTATTTACCACAAATTTGCAAGTAAATTTATTCTTATTTGTTGTAACCTTAAATCCTTTAGAAATAGATTTTATATCTATAACCTCTTCTTCTAATCTAAAATTAACCCCATTATCTACTGCAACCTCAGCATAAGAAACAGCTAAATTATATGGTGATATTATTGAAATATTTTCTGAATATAAAGCTTTACTAGCATTTACTTTCAAATTAGGCTCTATCTTACCAATTTCTTCATTATTAACTATATGTACTCCATCAATTTCTCTCATTTTTATTTTTTCATACATATCGTCAATTATATCAGCTTTTGTTTCATTTAAATTAACTTTTAATAGTCCAACTTTTTTATATGAAAGATTAAACTTTTCACAATGACTTTTAATCAAATTCATTCCTCTAAACTCTAATGAACTCATTAAATCATTTTCTGCTTCTGACCCATCAAAAATAATTGCTGTATTTGCAAAAGAAATATCATTGGCTACATCATAATCTTTTTCAATTAAAGCTATATTCAAATTATACTTTGAAAGTTCATATGCTACAGCACATCCAATTATTCCCCCACCTAAAATTAACACATCATAATCCATAACTAATCCTCCAAATCTGAAACTATAAACTTATTTAGCTTTAATTCTGATATAATTAAATTAATATCTTCCTGATTCTCAGCAGCTATTGTATGAATATGAACTCCATTAGTCAATGCTGATAACAACTTAGCTTCTTGTGCTTTATATCTTTCTATAAATTTATTTAAATCGTTATAATTCTTAATCATCAGCATTCCCTTTATCTCACCATATAATGGATGTTCTACTATTACATCTTCAATCATTCCACCATATTTAATTACTATACTTAATTCATTAAACATATCTTCTTCTGAATGCATTACTGCAATAATCGCCTTAACCTTATTTTGATTTGCATTAATTATATATCCATCTGGAGTTGCTATTATATTATTACCTTTTGCCCTAAGAATAGCTATATCCTTTACTATAACTTGCCTAGTAACACAGTATTTTTTAGCTATAAAACTTCCTTTTAAGGGCTCTTCGCTCTCTAACAATAATTTAACTATGTACTCTCTTCTCTCAATAGAATTCATATTTACCTCCTATTCTAATTACAATTATCACAAATATATACTATTTCTATATACTTATTTTCCTTTAACATATCCACATTATGATGATATCTAACACAATCTATTATATCTTGATTCTCTTGACCAATGACTTTTAATAATTCTACTCCAATTTTAGGATGATTATAATAATTAATTATTCTCGTATTTTTATTATACTTTAAAAATTTACCAAAGGTAATCTTATTTATAATTATAATAATACTTTTATATATTATATTTAATTTAACTTTAGATTTTCCTATATCATGTAATAATGCACATTTACACATTATATATTCATCAATATCATGTATATTATTAGATCTAATATATTCTATTGCAGCTTTACATACTCTTATAGAATGCTGTCGTTCTGCTTTAGTAATTTTCATAAATAAACTCAATTCAAGATTACTAAGATACATATTTAACATTTTAAAATCATCTTTAATAAATAATGATTCTATTGCCCAATAAAATTGTTTAATCCTATATGCTATCATAATATAATTTCTCCTATTGAATATTTTAACCAATATTAAAAAGCCATAAATATTTATATAACAAAAAAAGTTATGAATTACTTCATAACTTTATTTTGGTGGAGATAAAGAGATTCGAACTCTTGACCCCCTGCGTGCAAGGCAGGTGCTCTCCCAGCTGAGCTATACC
>NZ_JAKJJY010000019.1:0-131362 GCF_022320955.1 Clostridium sp. YIM B02555
TTTAAAGACAAAAGCTTTATATATGGCAAAGGATAATTTAGAGGAGTATATTTTATCAAGTTTAAAGAGCAGAATAATTAAGAAATATTCAAGTTATACAGATAGGGAGACATCAATGTTAACTAAAAATGGCATTGATGTTTTTGAGAATATATCAAAAAATGAATATATTAAATATCTTAAAGCAGATGAATTAAAGAGCAGTATATTAAAAGATAAGGATTTTGAAAGCATAAAGGAAAATCTCTACTACCTTAATGATAATAGCTCAAAGGAAAAGTTAAAAACATTTCTTTTAGAAAAATTTAAGTTTCCTGAAGAAAATGTGAAGTTATTTATTGATAATATAATAAACAAAGAATATTATTCAGCTAAGAATGAAGAAGACATTTCAAAGACAATTAAATTCATAGATGATAAGGGATATATTTTTATAACTTATACTGACTATTTCAATAAACTTGAAGATGACTTATTAAAATGTACAAAGTATAAACAAACAGCCTTTGAAGAAATTGAAGAATATATGAATATGTATTCTTTAATATTTAATTTAGAGGAAATAGAAGAATTAAATAATTTAGAGGATTTAAGAAAAATCTTTGGAGAAAAGGATAAATTAATTAATTTAAAAGAAGAATTAGAAAAGGAATATGCTATTGCTGCAAAGATAAATGGAATGTCAAAGGAAGAGTATAGAGATATGCTAAAGGATATGAAGGATGAGGCTAACTTAATTTTTAAATATTATGGCCATGATTTGCAGGAAGAAGAAATTAATTATAAGTCCTTAGAGGCCATAGAAAGAGCTGTGGAGGATATTAATAATAAGACAGGTTATAAGCATGAAAGCTTAAAGAGCATAGCTAAAAGATATTTAAATAACATGTTTAAAAATGAAAACTTCATACATAAAATGGAGCAAGCTTCAAATATTAATATTGCATTAGCAGCTCAAGATAATGCTTCAAAATATGACGAAATTAATGCTAATGAAAAAGGTAGTAATGAAAACCATGAAAGAATTTATGAAAATAGGCTTAAAAAAGCAGAGATAAAGGATATATCTATTAAAGATGCAGTTACATATAAAGAATATATTCTGCCATATGATATGAGCGAAACCTTTAGTGATACAGTAATTGAAGAAGGCAAGGAAAAAAGAGTAAATGCTTATAAGATAAATATAGAAAAGCTGCAGCTTGAAAATCCACTATATAAAGATTTATTTTCTAAGGATATGAAGGGAACCTATATTTATAAAAACCTTTCTCACAATTATGAGCCAAAGGAATATGCCCATAAGTCTAAAATAAAATCGGAAATATCAGAAATTATTATTCCAGCGTTTAAAGCAGAAGCTTTAGTGGGAGATTTAAAAGATAATTTGATAAATTTAAAAAAGACAAGCGCAGATTTAATAAATGTTTTATATGAGCTGGATAAGCGTAGCTATGAAAGTAATGCTACAGTTAAAGAAAATAAATATAAATCAGTACTTAAAGTAAAGGCTCAAAAGAAATTAAAGGATTATTATAAAGCTTTAATTTATGAAATGAATGACAGTAATGGATACTTTAAAAAGAGTCTTAAAGTACAAATGGGAAATAGTGCGTCCCTAAAGCTTTCAATGGAAGCCCAAATTGCAGAAAATAAAGGAGAAAAACCTTTAGAAAGTCATAAGCAAAACAATACTGAAATAAAATCCTCGCCTATAATTGAAACTGCTGATAGTAAAGAGGTCTTAAAGGGGAATAACACTATATATAATATTAATCCAAAAGATATATTTGGAGAAGATTATAACCTCGCCTATGAGTCCATAGGAAGGCAGCTTATTACTGATAATATAGATAAAAGTCCTGAATTTTATAATTATATGAAGGAGAACTTTACAAAGGATATTGAAAATATTTCTGAGATAAAGAAAAAAAGAGGGCCTTTATTAAAGGAAAAAACGCACTTAGAAAGCATAGGTAAAGGTTATTTAAAGAAATTTGGCATAAATAGTATTGTATTAAGCCATTTAGAGAAAATTTCACCATTAGTACACTTTGTAAAAACCTGCGTTAATGAAAAGGTACCAAAGGGATATGCTCAGGTTGTGCCAGGTACTTGGAATAAATTAGGTGAAGATCAAAAAATAAAAGTTCTTTTCGAAGGAATAAGAAAAAGTAAAAACGGGAAATATTTCTTAAGATCCAAAGAAGAGACTAAGGACATAGCTGATATGATCAAATTACTTGAAAATGATGATTATCAGGAACAAATAAACGGAAAATCCTTTGATATAAGTGAAGATAGTCATTATAAAGTAGACCAAAATAATAGTCCTATAAATAATGATGCTAATATTATGCAAGAATTATTAATAAAGCAAAGAAATAAAGTATATGCCTATAATTATTGCTTAAACAAAGGAAAAAGCTCACATTTTGAGAGAAATGATGCTTCAAAATTGAATAAAAATATGGATACTTTTATGAGCATATTTGAAAGTGAGCTTGAAGATAATTTTAAAAATGAGCCTGAAGATAATAAATTAAACATAAATTCTGATCACATAAAACAAAAGCTTAAAACTTCAGACGCTTATATAAATAATATAAATATTTTAAGTAATTTGAAGAATTCACCAGAAAATAGGTCAAGGGCTTTTAAGGAGCTTAAAGAAGATACTTTTTCACTAGCTTTAAAACAAGGTAGAGCTGTAGCAATAAATGATGTACTTGTGGATTTAAAAAAGGTAATTGAAGATCCAAAGTCCAATGCTTTGATCAATGAAAAATTCTACGAAAAAGGAATTTTCCCTGAAGGCGAAAGAAATAAAGTGCCTTTATATAAAAAAATGGACAGTATAAGTGAAAAAGCAATAGGTAAAGTTCAATTTGAAGATAAAGGGATATTTAACGAAGTATATTCAAGAAATTATGGAGAAAATGCTCCTAGTATAGCTGGTAAAAAGGTATTAAAGGGAGATAGAATATATTCTTTAAATATTGATGATGCAGGCCTCTTTAAAGTATTAGAAATTTATAGAAACAAAAAAGGAAATGCAGAATTAAAATTAAAAGATATTCAAAGAAATCATGTAAAAAGCTTTCAAGAAAAAAGCTTTGCTGACATATCAAGAACGGTAAGGAATTATAAAATTGCATTGCCTGAGGAAACTGATGAAACAGTATTAAACAAAATAAAAGCCCAAATAAAAAATGAATATATTAATATTCTTCCTAAATCCTTTGAGATTTTGGACAAGATTTTTAATAGAAGCAATTTAGAAGATAATCCTATTCATATAAAGGCCTTTAAGGAAATAAGAAAAGAATATGATAAAGCTAAGGCAACAGATTATGTAAATACAGTACAGGTGCTTAAAAATAAGAAGCTGATAACTGAAGAGGAAATTAACCATGTATCAGAAAAAATAAATGAGCAGCTAAAAGCAGGAGCTTCTAAAGAGGAATATAAGGAGAATTTATATAATCTCTTAAAGAAAAGTTCAAAGTTTAAAGAAAGAAACATAGACACTATTCCAAAAGTAGAGAACTTTCTTAAAGCTGTAATAACAAAGGAAAGTATTGAAAATGCAAGAATACTTGAGGCAGTGGAGAAAGAAAAACAGTATCCAAGAATAAATATAAGGGAAGCCAAGGGAATCTTAAAGGAACAAGCAAAAAGCATAATTAAAAAAGCTGATAGTTTGCAGCTTCCAGGGAAAAAGGTTGTTAAGAGTTATATTAATTACTTAAAGCAAGAAGATAAAAATAATGAAAAAATATTAAATTCTATCTACAGAGAAAATGCATATAATCCTGAATTTTTAAATAAGGCTCTTAATATTAATGATGCTTCAAACGAAGATCTTGAAAGCATTAAGAAAGTGAAAATAGGTTATGGAAAATATGCAGGATTGTCAATTGGCGAATTAAATAATAAATCCCTAAGTGAGATACTCAGGAAAGATTATTCTGATGAGTTAGATTACAAGGTAAACAAGCAGATAATAAAGAAGACAAAGGCTGTAATATATAATGCTAAACGCTTAAATAAAGACGGTATTATTAATAAAGAAGCTAAAAACTTAACAAAGGAAAAATTGAAAGTTTTTTTAGGTGGTACTTATATAAGTAAAATGGAAAATACAATAAACGAAGTTATTAAAGAAAAGGGTGGGCAAAAGAGCAGAAGATATAAGAAAGCTTCAAATTCTGTAAAAGCAGCCTTTGAAAATAAATCTAAGAATACAAATAAAGTGTTGGCCATAAATAAACCATTGACAGCAGGCAAAATGGTATCATCTAAGAACATAAATGGAAAATTTGAACCTAATATAATAGCAAAACCAAAGGAAAATATTAATAAAGCTAGTGAACCTATAAATATGGTTGATGCAAATTATGAAAATATTCCAAGAAGTAATACAAGATATTATGCAGAGCAAAAAATAGGAAATGCTATTAACATTTCAGCAAAATCACCATCGAATTCGACCAAAAGTGATATGTCACAGCTTATAAGTAAAGCTGTAGGTGGAAAGCACTTAAATATTAACACTAATTTTATGGATTCAAGAAGAAAAGTGACTCCAGCTGAAATTAACAGCATGATAGAAAATTCAATAAAGTAGGAGGTATAAAATGGATACAAGTGCAGCAAAAGAGCAAACCACTGCAAGCACAAGTGCAAGTACTGCCGATACAAATGCTACAGGTGAACCCAAAACTACTGAAACAGCGCAAAAAGATGATTATACTCCACAAGATATTCATGTAAATATGGCTAAGGTTACTAATGTAAGTAAACATAAAACCATGTCTTATTTTGGAGCTAATGCGCAGGCAACAACTAGAAGTGATATGAATGCTTTAAAATCCAGATTTGATAAATATGCAGAGGAAAGGCATTTTGAAGCTGCTCCTCCAGGATATTATGATTATATAATATATCCCCATAGACAAGATGCATATAATATGGCAGATCCAACAAAAATACTATCTTCAAGTTCAGAAAGTGATGACAGTTTAGTATCAGGAGATATAAATAGAATCCTTAGAATAGGGGACTTTTTTGCAGTAATTCCACCAGAGTTTATTACTGTAACTACTAGATCTACTGATAAATCGGTTCAGCCTTTAAGACAGGCAGGAAGTATAAAAACAGAAAATGGTTATTCAAAAAAGGATATTCAAATAAGCCTGATTTTAAATGGTATGGATCAGATAAATGGTTATAAAGTAGAAGGTCCAATGGATTATAGCTATTATGTAGATGGACTTAGGAATTTAATAGCTCAAATGAAATTTACTCCTTTTATGCCTATAGAAAATACCGTTGTAAATATAACTCATGGTGTAAACAATGTTGCAATAAGAAATATATATGTTGAAACTATAGCAGGCTTTCCAGAAGCATTACAGGTTGTATTAACCTTAGATGAATTTAATGTAACTCCATACTTAAGAATTCCTAATGCCTTCTTTGATAATTCAATAGATTGGGATTTATTTAGATGGTATACTCAAAAACCATTAACGGATTCTAGTGAAGTAGATAGTGATTTTCCAGAAAAACTTCATGCAATAACTACTTCAGCTTTAACTAATGATTTTAAATTTAGCATTTTTAAAGAAGAAAAGATTAAAGATGATTCAAAAAGTAAATCAACAACTAATTATTATGATTATACTAATAAAAATAATACAATTATTGACCCTAATATACATGGTAATATATATGACGAATCTAGCTATACAGAATTTATAAGCAGTGATGATGATATTACTTTAGTTAAAATGAGTTTCTCTATGGGAAATATAATGCCAAGTATACAATTATCATATCATGAAGCACCAACAATGCAATTTTTAGGTGGAACCGATACTGAATATAGTTTTATATTTCAAACTTCAGATTCATATATTGCAGGTAAATTTAATGAATTAAATACTCAAAATAAACAAACTATAAGAAGCAATAAATATACAAATGGATTGGGTTTTTTAAGAATAGACAATGAATTAGTACAGTTAACTGGAATCAACTGTGTAGTTATAAACGATATTAAAGTGGAAACTATTCCTAATTTTCCTGGGCTTTACTCAATTGCAGTTTTATGTGTAAGCTATAATTTTAGCCAAACAAAAGCTGAAGAATTAAAAGTTTTAAGACCTTTTGGAAAAAACGACAAAGGTGAAATTAGAGAAGGTACAAGAGCTGATTTAATTTCAATGGAACCACTTGGTTTTTTAAATAAGGTGTCTCAGGATATAGAGATAATGTCAAGGTTCCAGGAATTGGAATTATATCCAGATATGCATCTTCCAAAATATGAAGAAGCTGATGATGCAATTAGTAAAATAAGAGCATTTAGAGAAAAAAATAATTTACTTGAAATGCCAATGTATACAAAATATCCACGACATAAAACTATTTTGCCAGACAGCACTGTTGAAACAGAATATGAAGGATATTTAGACCCAGATTTCTATGTAATGTCTCTTGTCTCTTATTCAGATATTACAATAAATAATACAGATAAATTAAAAGCTAGTGATATTTCAAATGCTTTTTCATCAAATTCTAAAAATCCAATGGAAGAGCTTATGAATAAGGTAAGCGATCCAACAGATTTATTTATAACTCCTAAAATAACGCCAGATGCCGCTACAGAGCCAGATTATGCTTATGGATATGAAACACTTAAATTAAATAATCATCATGGATTTTTAGCACAGTGGGAAAATAAAGGCGAAGAAAATCTTAAAAATTCACAAAAATCGGACATTCAATTGAGTACAGGAACTTCTATACAAGGTTCAGGTATAACAATGCCAAGTAAGGTAAACAAGAAAACTGGTAATGTATTTATAGACTTGTTGTGTGACAGAATTGATGCAAAATGTAAATATAAATGGTCAGCAGCTGGAGAATTGTATGATGGGGTTCAATCATTTGATTGTTCTGGTTTTGTATCATGGGGATTGATGGCTATAGGCGCCATTAAATCAAGACTGACTACATATGATCTTGTGAATGTAGGAATAGCTATAGATGAATCAGAATTGAAGCTAGGAGACTTTATGGTAAGACATGGTGGTGATGAACATACAGCAGCATATTTAGGCAATGGTAAGACATGCGAAGCTGCAAGTACAGATACTGGATTAATATATGGTAATGTGGGAAAGAGATTTAATCGATATAGAAGAATACCTAATATGGCAGAATTAAATGAAGCCTTTTTAAAAGCTCATCCTGATTTTTATGCAGAATCAGGAGATTCAAGTTCAAGTAGCAGTTCAACTGAAAGTGCCACATCAACTACTACAACCTCTGGAGCAGCAAGTACAGCTTCAACATCTTCATCCTCCACAACATCAGGAATTGGAACAACACAAACAATTGATGCATCTTTTAATTTTGCAAGTCAAGATTTAAAACTTAAAACTGTATGCACTGCAGATCAATTAAATGCATTTATCTTAATACAACGTCCTAAAAATAACACACCAATGTGTGGCCAAGGTGCATCTATAATTGAAGCATCAAATCAAACAGGATATGATCCAGTATATCTCATGGCTCATGCTGGATGGGAAAGTGGATGGGGAGACTCTCCTATAAACGGAAAAAATAATTTTTATGGAATGGGTGCTGATAATAATAATCCTACAAAAGATGCATGGAGTTATGCTACACCTGAAGAAGGTTTTATTCAATGTGCAAAAGATATAGAGAGGCAATGGTATAGTGGGCATAATCAAAGGACATTAATAGAGATGGTAGACTCGTCACATGAATATTGTGGAGATACTGAAGCTGGTAAAATGGCATGGGTACAGGGGATTTCATCAATAATGAAAGATTTTCATAAACATTTTAATTGTTGGACAATGACTAATTCAGGCAATTTATCAACTAGTTCCAGTGGAGGAAGTATACCAATAGATACTACAAATCCATATGGTTATAAGCTTGCAATGTACAAGAATCCACATGCAGGAGCTAAGCATGGAGATAAATTGAGTTCCATTGATAGAAATAAATATGGAACAGATTTTGTTGAAAAAATACTTGATTTTAATGTTGGACAATTTGATTACAGTAAAATTGGAGAAAGTACAAAACAAGCAAATGACAAAGATCACGTAGTGGAATATATGTATAGAGATTCTGTGCAATATAATTTAGGCGGATTGCTAGCAAGAGCTTTTCCAAGTTACTTATTAGTATTTTTAGATGATCAAGCTGATTGGGTTGATAGAAAAAAACTATGGACAAATTACTATGTATCAAGGGCAGCAACTGATATTAACATACATGAAAGTGATGATAATCCTATAGCTGTAGCTCAAGTATCATTAACTAACTATAATGGGAATTTAAGCAGTGACAAAGTAGCAAAGAGTATTAGTACTGTAGGGTTTGATGATGGTGAGTGGATAAGAAAATTTATGTTTGAGGCAACTGGAACTATTTTTGATGAAGAAATAACTGATAAAATGATACAAATGAGAAATACTTTATATGATGAGATAAATTTGGGCGAAGGAACAAGAGTTCATATAAGACTTGGTTATGGATCAGATCCTTCAAGATATCCAACCTGTTTTAATGGAAGGATAACAGAAGTTAGTACAGAAGAAATTGTCACTTTTATTGCAGAATCAGATGGCTGTGAGTTAATGAATGAGCCTTTAACAGATAAGACAGAAGCAACAAATAAGGATTTAGGTCTTGGTGTTGAAGTGAGTAACATAATGGCGGATTTATTGGTAGCGAGAGAAAGTGGATTCCTATATACATTTTCACATGGATTCTTTAAATACAAATCAAGATATGGAATAGAGCATTTTGGTAGTCATATAAATGAAATTAAAGGAGAGATAGGCACTGCCAGTATTTCTTCAGGGGAGAAGATAACTTTTTCAGCGGCTGCCATGACAAATATTGTAGATGGAAGCATGTATTATAAACAATATGACATCATAAAAAATATTTACACAGGAACATATGATGGAGTTCCATTTTGTAAAAATCCATATAATCCAGCTGATGGTGAATTTAATTTTAGATTTTTCTGTAGTGGAAAAACGCCTTGGGATGTTATGAAAATGTGTGAAAAGGCTGTCCCAGAATTTGTTGCTTATCCAAGGTATTTTGGTTTTGAATCAAGAATGTTTTATGGTCTTCCTATATGGCTTTGCAATTACGATTATGTTAAAGGAAAAGATGGAATATACGAAAGAGCTAAATCTTTTGCTCAGGTTCATGAAATAACCTCATTAGACAATATTATAAGTAGTGATATTAAGCTAAATAGTAAAAATCATAATACTAATTATATTGGTATTTATTCTTTAGGAGGAGATTTAAGTTCAACACCATCAATAATGAGTGATAGAAATATAGATTGGTCTAAACAAAGCACAAAAGTTGTAGATACTACATCGGTACAAGATTTTTCATGGATGCCTGGAATAATAGATAAATTACTATCATGGACTGGTATGTATGATAATGGGAAACAATTAGCAATAAATGTGTGTGTGAGCGAACTTATGAAGTCATGGAAAAATACTTATGATGGAAGTGTTATTGTTTTAGGACAACCACAGATAAAAGCTTATGATTATATATATATGAATGATGAGTACACAAAGCTTAGTGGTCTATTTACAGTACGAGGAGTAACACATAGTTTAAGTGTAGATTCAGGTTTTATAACTACAATAACACCTGGTGTCATTGCAAATAATACTTTAAAGAAGAGTGGGATGAGTAATGTTATATCATCAATGATAGCTAATTCTAAGAGTAAAGTTATTTTATCTACAATACTAAGTGCAAGTCTGATGCATTTTACAAAAGGAGAGCATGGAGTTAAATTTACTAAGCTAGCTAATATGTTTTTAAACAAGAAAAACTTTGTAAATGGATTAGGAAAGACCATGTTTAATTATATTAAATCAACAAAGATACTTACGAATACAGCTGAATACTTGGAAGAACTTAATACTGTAAAAAAGGCAGTAACTGTATTTAAAGATGTAAAGGAAGTAGCCACACTAGTTTCTTCTTCGGCTGAAGTTGTTGCAGGCACTGTATTTCCACCTTCCATAATTATGATGATTGCTTTAGATATAATTATTAATATTGGATTAACTTGGCTTTATGATATGTTTGCTTATAGAAATTGCATTAACCTATCACCTTTATATAGCTTGCGACAAGATGGGAAAACTTATCCATTCTGTGCATCAGCTACAGGACAAAAAACATTACTACCAGGAAGTCCAGTAAGTGAAAAAGGAACTGATCTTCCAGGAGAAGAGGCAGGGGGAAAATAGTTTTGAGTATAGTTAACAAAATATCAGAAACCGTTCAAAATACCACTAGATCTAACATTAATTTAGTTAAAGGAACAGTAGTAAATTATGATAGCACAAATAATTTAGCAGATGTTTATATTGACAGTTTATCGAGTGGAGGGGATACTACTTTAACAGATGTTCCTATACAAATTTCCTCAAAAGGCGTTCATTCCAGTGGACTTAGCATAAATGATATTGTATATATACAGTTTGCAAATAGTTCCCTTTTTCAACCTAAGATAGTTGGTATTGCTGATGAAGTATACGCTTATAATACAAGAATAAAAGAAAGGCATTTAAGAAAAGGAGAACTTACAGTAAATCAAGATACTTTAGATGGTGAAATAACTTCACCATCTTGTAAAACTTGGATAGATAACGACAATATTCATTTAGCCAAAACTGGTGAATTTTTCAACCAAAATGCCATAGATAATGCCGATAAGCTTATGTTTTCAAAAGGAAATTTTAATGGGCAAGATATTGGAATCTATAACCCAGTGTCATCAAGTGTTATTAAAATTACCGATAATGGCGTTATAAATATATTTGTAGAAACAAATACAGGTATAAAAATAGATCCAACTAATAAAACAATCGAGATATTAGGAAATAATGTATGTACTAAAACAGAAAATTGGTCGGTAATTACTAATAGTATAGATATTAAAGCAAGAGATAAAATAACCATAACAGCGAGGGAATTAGAGCTCAATGTTGATAATATAACAGGGGTGAAATAAGTGATAGTAAGGGATTTTGCAATAAGTGATAACGGGGAGCTTAAATTTGATATAAGCAAAAAAGATGCTGCTAGAGCCATAGATGATGGACTAATTAGACAAATTGCATTATGCAGAATTAAATCTGTAGTTAATGACTGGTTTAACACTAATATTGGGGCAAATCTTGAAGAATTTATAGGTGAAGCTTGTAATGAAACTACAGCTAAAAATATGATAAGCGCAATAGAAAATTCAGTTTCTTATGATGGTTTTTTATCTAAAAAGGAAATATACTGCATATCACAACTAGAAAAAAACAGCATTGGAATATTAGTTTTTATAAACAGCCAATATGGAAATTCAACTTCTTTAATAAATGTACGAATTGATGTAGTTGGAGGTGTAAAGATAAATTATGGAACTTATAAACAATAAAAGTTTTAATGAAATATGTGAGCAGCTGAAAGAGCAGTTTAGTGAGAATGGATTTACGACTACTCCTGGAGGAACTGCAAAGTTGTTTGCAGATATAATAGCAAAGAATCTAGCAGAGTTTTATGATACTTTAGAATTAAATCATGTACAAGCCTTTGTAACTACTGCTACTGGAGAATTTTTAAATGCTATTGGAAAGTTATTAGCCTGCGAAAGAATACCTAACGAAGTAGATGATGAGTATAGGAAGAGAATAACTAGTCAGTGTTTAAGTCTTTCAAACGCCAATGAAACATCCATAAGGCTTGCAGCCTTAGGAATTAAATATGTAGATGATATTGTTATGAAGAAATATTCCAATGGTCCAGGAAGTTTCACGGTTATGCCAATAATAAGTTCTTCTGCTAAAGCTGAAGATGATACTTTAAATAAAGTACAAAAAGCAATATTAGATGTATGCTCCTATGGAGAAAAGGTGATCATTAAACTGCCAACATTGAAATATGTTAAGTTGTCAATCTCTTTAACTTATTCAAATAATCTTACAGATACAGAAAAGCAATCCTTAGCTGTTGCTGTAAGGACAAATATTATAGATTATATTAATTCCATTTCTATTGGAGATGTTCTTATTATAAATGAACTTACTAAAGTAATTATGCAAACTACTTTAAATAATACAAAAGATAATAACGAAATAGTTAATTATGCATGTAATTTATTGAAGGTAAATGATGAAGTATGCTTGTTTATTAATCAAGGCTTAAGATGGGATGAAAAATTTCAGGTATCAACAGATACAGACGCAATTACAGTAGCATAAAGGAGAGAATACGATGTTCTACAATAGTGAGCCAGAAGTACAAGTTGAAATAGTAAAAGCAGTAACGGCAGTTTTAACTTCAATAATAGCGATAATTGGCACATATGTTGGAATAAAGAGGAAAAGAAGAAAAAATTCCAATGATGAAGAAAATGATAAACTAAGGTTAATTTATCATCCTGTATTTACAAGGATTGAATATAACAAAAATACAATTAGAAATTGTTTTGAAATGAAAAATAAGGGGAAAGAAATATTATTCAAGGAAATAATCAGTAAACATTTAGATATTTGTAGGTTTTTCTTGAAAGACTTTGTGAAATATGTAGATAATAATGAGGATATTGATTATAACCAATTAGAAAATAGAAGTGTTGAGGTACTTAGTAAAATAATAAATGAATTAAATTATTTTTACATAAGTGATACATCATATTCTACAGAAGAAAAAAAGGTTTTAGAAATTGTTTTAGAAAAATATCAGTTATGGAATAGTCATAGACAAAGCATAGCTGTTGATATGATTAAAAATGTTTGTGGCTCAGTATTTTATCCTGATGCTTATACTAAAACTGTAACTATTTTAGATATATTCCTATTTTTAATTACAGATGTGGTAGATCAATCAGATAAAACACTAAATAGTATTAATGGAGATTTGAAAGGATTAGTTTTTAGAGGGGTGATGATTTAAAGATGTCAGATTTTAAGTTCGCCAAATATACTGAAAAAATAAGATCCATGTTACCATTTTGGTTTCAAATGAGAAAGCAACCCGCAGAGTCTATCGGGTTGCAATTTTTAAATTTTTTTGGAATTCAGCTAGACGATATAGAATATATTTTAAATTATGCATATAAGCAAACAAGAATAGAAGATGCAGATACTAAGTTTGTTGACATTGTATATAAGGCAATACTGCCTTCTTATTATGATATGAGTAGTATCAAGATTATTTCTACTAAGCATGAGCTATTGAGTAAAGCTGATAAATTATATGATTTTTTTGGCCTCGGATATAATTATGGAATAATAGATAATAATATTATGCAGCCAGATTATTATTTTTTGGACATTGAAAATAAAATTATTTATGTAAGGGAAGCTTATGATATTGATGATAATTATGAAGGTGGTCAGATAACTGTAGAATTGAAAGATGGAATCATTAATACTTTTGCATTATCTATTCATCAAATTTGGAATTACTTTGATGAATTTGGAGCTTTACTTTCATGTCCAAGATTATATGGAGAAAAAAATGAAGAATATAAAAATAGAATATTAGATGTCTTTAAAAATCCTGCAAATTCAAGTAAAAAAGGATTAGCTAATGCTATATCAAGGGAGCTTGGTATGAGAAAGCATAAAGTCTGGAAAGATACAAATGAAGATTTTGTAATTAAAGATTCTATGGTTATAGCTAATTTAATTAAAGTAAAAAATGAAATTGTTAAGGAAGAAGATATACTTTATACGCCAGAAGGATATTTAGCGATTAAAGCTCTTGGAACTAATGAAACATATGTTGAGGTAAGTTATATAAGCGGACTTGAAATAAAAGCATTAATAGATCATAGTAATAATAAATTTAGCAATGAAACCTATAATGCTAATGGAATGCCAAAAGATTTAATGCTAAAGTATGTAAAAAATATTAAGAATAACTGCAGCATTATGTGGGACGATTTTATGTATAATGAAGCATGCTGGATACAAAATAGTGATGAATATAAGGTAGATACCTTTGGCTTTATTCCAGCTACATATGATTCTAATATTAAAGGATTCGGTGATTACGGCTATTTTGATAAGGGGGGATATAAAAGATGGTAATTGAAAAATTTCAATATAAAATAACCATTACAATAGAGAATTTGGTAATGAATTCCCTAGTTGACTTATCAAAGACGATTACCAAACAAGATATTGCTTTATCAAGCACAGAACCAGTTCAGCTTGAAAAACATAATTTAATAGATTATTTTTCAAGGGAAATAGGAAGATTTTGTGCTCGAAATACCATAAGTCAAAAGGATTTAGCACTATATGGTTATGAAATTACATCTAACACTGATGGAATAGAGGTTTATTTTAATACTGATGATACAAATGTATTTAGTCCTGAACCTGCTATAATGGCAAAATTAAGTGCTACAAAGGATCAGCCAGTATTAAAGTGTGTTCAGCTATACAATAATGTAGTTAAGTGGTATTGGGAAGCCAGCGAAGAAATAAAATATCTTAAAGATGAACATGATAATATAATTTATCAGGTACCAAGCGGAATTGGATATTATATTGAAAGTGACTTAAAGACAGGGGCAACCTATACTAGATATCTTAGTGCTGTAAATTCAGCTTTAGAAAAATTACAATCACTACCTTGTTCCATAACATTATTGGAGCAAGCAGAAGAAAGCACTTATCCTGTTTTTGAAGTTGAAGATAGAGATGAGACAATTTGTGAAATAAATAAAGATTATCCAAGTAAACTAAAAGCCTTTGCTTCAGGAGTTGGAGATGATAATGACTGTTTGCTATGCAAAGCAAGTGATTTAAGTTTAAATCACAAGTTTAAGCTATACAATAAGATTTATGGTATAAGGGCAAGTAACGATATAAAACATCATGCTATAAAATTTAAGTATAGATTTAAATTAGTTGGAGAAGTTCCATATTTGGGATATAGAGCAGCCTTTACAGTGAGAGTTACAGCACAGGAGTGCAATAATATCCTAGCCGATTCAAAAGGTGAAGTGCTTTATGGACAGCCTATGGTAAGTGAAAAGAACTTGACTTACACTTTAGACGATAATGTTCAGGTTGCAGAAATATATTTATATCAATTTTTCCCTAAGCTTTTAGTAGAAAATTATAAAAAGAGATATAAATTTACAATAGAAATTTTTAATACGTCCGGTGAAGCTGTGGTATATAGCCCGGCATATGGTGGACGAGCTATAAAAAATAATAATTCCTTTTCTTGGAGTGAACATGGTTACTTTGACCATATGTTCACAGTTGGAGCAAAGGCTACTAAGCTTACTAAGGAATATGTTGAATGGTATCCAACAAAAGATTATGATCCACTTACTGGAGTGATTAATGGAGACTTTGAAAGTAGTAAGGATGGCTTAAAGAATCTTCATGTCAATATGAATACTTTTGATACGTCAAAATCAGTAATAAATAAGAAATATTATTGTGTATTTGAAACTATTTCACCAGATAGCGGTTATGTACAATTTAAATGGGACAATCCAGTTAAAGATCATGACTATACGCAAGTCGATGGAGATGGCATTACCTTTTATTCAGATTCAATTTTTGCTGATGACAGTGAGCACAGTGAATTTATAACTCAAACTGAAGTAGGTCCATATGTCATAGAGGATAATAGAGATCATAAATATACCTATACTATATCAGGAATCTCTGTTGATTTAGCAGCATATAAAAGATTTGAACTTAGAATAGTTCCTAGTATTAATGATATTTTAATTATAAGTAACATTCCAGATTTAATTATAAAGGAAGATGGAAGTATAGATACCACAGTTACCGTAACGTGTAGAAACTTACAAAGTGCAACTGCAAAATGGAGTCCAAGTATTCATAATGGATATTACTATTATAATCAAAATGAGTATTTTTTATATTCTAAATGCGTACCAGATGATCAAAACCTTATCGAAGAGGATCTTTACTTAACTAAAGATGTTCAGGTGAAGTTGGAAATAGGAGTACAAGGAGAAAAGAAGGAGAATAAAAAATATACTTATCATTTATCTACGAAAGAAGATCTTCTTCTTGATAGTTATCACTATGAATGGGCTGATGACATGGTATGGCCTAAAGCAATTGAATCGTATAATGATTATTATAGTGAATATGCACCATACTATGAATATTATACAAAGCCATTTGTCTTTAATGATAAGGTAACTCATTATTCCAAAATCACATGGGATGAGGCAGGAACACCAAATGGTACAATAGAAGTTTATGCCTATGCTTATGATGAAATAAATGGAGTTTATAATCCTCCAGTAAGAATATATAGAGATAAGGAAATTCCAAAAGAATTGCAGTTATCTAGAACTTTAATATTAAAATTTGTGTTGAAGCCATCAAGAAAACCTAAGCTTAGGAAAAGAACTATTCTTTATGACTGCGAAGCTGATTGGCGAAATCATATGAATTTTTATTTATCTTATAATGTATCCTATAATGAGGAAATTCTTATGCCAATGTCTTATTCTGTAGATGGCGCATATGTAGGAACTTTTATGGATTTAGGAGATACTGCAGAAGAAATAAAAGAAAGAAGTATAGAATTTAATCCTGTTTACCAAGGGGAAATAGAAATTTATATGGTACAGGCTGATCATAAAAATGATATTCAAGGGAATGTAAAGTATTTTGACTGGCAGAAGGTTGATATAAATACAGTCAAAACTGATTTAAAAAGATTCATAAGGTATATGATAATATTAAAGCCAAATTCAAAAATATTTTATATGGAAATGAAAGTTCAAAGATATGAATATACTGATGAAGAAAGAAAAGATTATCTGCCAGGCTTTGGAAATATATATGTGGAAGCTCTTAGTTATTATGATTATTATTTATTTCACCATAATAATACATCTATTTATCCAGGGGAAACACATATATCGGAAACTTCATCAACTTGTTCTGTATGTGGCCTTGATGCGGCAACTTGTACTTTAGTTGAACACATTGTAACTACAGATGAAGCAAAATATGAGTACGTATTTACTCATTCCTTAAAATATGATGCTAAAGATGAGTTATTAATAAGTAATTTAAATGGAGAATTAACGCATTTATCAACTGCATTAAGTTTTAATGTAGGAAATGTGGTTAATACTAATTTTTATCCATATGGAGATATTTCAGATTTTTCAATATCCAAGGTAGGAAATGAAGTTTATATTAAAAGTGATGATGTATTATATGATGAGCAGCTCATAGAGAATAACCAAGCTGGAGCTACGTATAGAATCACTGATAATACCATTACTTTATCTCCAATTCCTCAACAGTATGCACCAATAATTATTTACTGTGACGAACGTGATGAAGCCTATACACAAGTGTTCTTTACAGATGAAAATTATAATTATGTTTTAACGAATACAGAGGAGTTTGAATCCTTAGGTTTTAAGACTTTATACTTGAAATATTTGAACATAGATATCAAGAGTTTAAAAGTCGAAATAGACTATAAACAATATTTGCAGTATACTATAAAGGATAATGTAATAATTTTTAATGGAAAAATAGAAAAAGGAAAGCATATTAAAGTTACTTACAAGTTATTGCATTCTTTTGCTGTTAATTATGATTACTCAAAAGATACTTTTAAAATAGATTTTAATAAAGAAACTGGAGATAGTGTCCAAAATATAAAAATATTTTATGAGACAAATAAAATTTCTTCCTGTAGGGAATTAAGTGATATAAGCTTTAATCCTATATATAGTGCAAGATATAATGGATATGTTTTTATATGTGATTACGTAGATGAACCAAGGAGTGTAACCATATATCCATCAAGTGATTATATATATGCTAATGGACTTGATACAATGAATACGCTAGTTCAGGTATTAGATAAAAATAGTAATCCAATAGAAAATGTTAAGGTTAATATAGTAGCCGTTAAAGGCAGCATTAACATAAGAAATGAAAAGACAGATTCTAATGGAATCATATATTGCAGATATACAGCTTCATTAGAAAATTGTATTGATACTATTAAGGCAACAGTATCAGCGGATGTAAAAGATGAAGTTAAAATATATAATAGAAAGTTGTGATTTGCTTGGCAGAAGATTATAAGGAAATTCGAGATACAATTAAATACACAATAAAAGAAAATTCAATTCTTCATGGGATAATTCCAATAGGCAGAATAGGAGTTACAGGTATTGAACTTTCAAATGCATATAAAAGAGATACGTATAAAACTACTAAAGAAAATCCTTATGGTACTATTTTATTTGCAGATATAAAAGTTCAAGGGGATAGAATAAAGTTCACCTATACTTGTATGACAGGTTTTCATGGAGATGACTCTTTTGAATTCTTAATAACTTATTCTGATGGAACAAGGCAGCTTAGAGTAATTGAAATGGATGTTATTAAAAGCTTTTCCAATGAAAGTGTAACTAATCAGTATTATGAATATTATTTGGATCCAGAATATAACTTGGTAGAAAGTAATGGAATTAGAAGTATTGAAGTTAATTACAATACTCAATATAAAGTTTCAGGTAAAGACTTATATCCAACAAAAGTCTGCTTGGCAGTTTCTGATAATAGTTTAAGTATAGAATCAAATTTACAAACCATGAATCATGTTAATACTGCAAGTAATTTCACATGTTCAGCAAGTACTCAAACTGTAGTTAATGCAAAAGTCATACGAGATGACAAAAGCGATAATATAGAATCAGCCAAGGGAAATAAAATATATGCAGTTCCAAAAGTAGATATTACACTAGCTTCAAAACTTCCTTTCAATGGAACAGAATATTTAATCTTGACCTTTAAGGACTTTGAAGATAAAAACGATGGAGAATGGTCTTATGGAGAAGAAGTAATAAATATAATCTTTAATGCACGAAAAATAGATGAAACAGAAACCACCTATGTTATAGGACAAAATACTTGGACTTGGGATGATAAGCCTAACTTTAAAGATACTAATGTTGATTTTCCAGCAGTTCCTTCTAATAGCTTTGAAAAGTATGAAAGTGATTTTCAAGATGGAAATCTTCTTAGAAATACAGATGCCCATTTTGAATTTAACAAATATAATAACAGAACTATAAGAGTAGGAAAGAATGTACCAGATTGTGCTGTAAATTTGGGGTTTTATTACAATACAGTTGCAAGTTATAACGATACAATTTCAATTCAGGAAACAGATACAAATTCAGTTGGCGTAAAAAATGTTGTGAAGTGGATCAGTAAGAGAAATTTACCTGAAAAGGACGATACTTTTTTTCCATCAAGTTTTGTATTTAATGGTGAAGATAATACAGAGTACCATGGATATTCAGGAACTTTATATAGGCAGTATGTGGACTGGGATGAAAGTCTAGAAATAGATCAGAATCCTGAATATATTGAAGTTTATGAACAGTTTAGAGGAACACAAAATGTAAGGATACCAAGAATAAAGAAGTATGATAATGGGAAAAAATTTGGTACCTTAAAATATATAAACTCTGCCAATGAACCTTATGATTTCTTTAAGGATAGCCATAATATTTTTACTATTAAAGGAGAAGGATTTGTTCCGCGTTACTGGCTTATAAGTGCAAGATATGGAGGAATAATAAGTGATAAGATTCCTCTTTATAATGGTACTGCTAAATATTTAGGATATGTAACAAAAAAGGATGGTCTTAGCAATATTGATCCAGAAGCTGAGAGAGAATTTATAATGTATGCTGATGAAAGTGGAATCCTTCATGATATAGAGGGAAATGATTTAATTGATGATGATTTATTTTATATCACAGATAAGTTTAAGGATGAAACCCCTCTTTACTATAAATATAAGCTTAAATACAGAGTTTACAACAATCTCGGAAGAGACGAATATGGAAATTACAAGGCAGATAATATTAAATTGGTTAATGAAAATAATATGCCACTGCTTGATACCTATAAATATAAGGTCTTTTTAGAGCCTACTAAATATGCTGATATTTTTGATGCTTATATATATACTAGCGTTGTGCCACTAGCTGCAAACCCTGTATATGCAATGTATGATGGTATAGCTCAGGAGGCTTATACCTTAAAGAATGAAATATCACCTCTTGATGTTAAAGTTGGAATCCTTGAAAAGATAAGTGTGATACAAGCAATGGATAATTATGTTGATTATGACATAGAAAAATCCCAAGGAATCACCCTTCAAACTAAAGTTAAAATGACAGATTTTAATGTTATATACGATGAAAGATGTAAAATAAGGATTCAATATGTAATTTCAGCAGGAAGTATTAAGACTCCTCCAATAGAAGCAGAAGTACTAAATAAAAAGTATGCTTTATATTCAGAGAAAGATTTATTTAAGAATGACAATATGATTGTATCTCCAAAGGCTGTAACGGGATATTTAACAGCAAAAAGTATATTGCTTAAGTATGCAGGAGAAGATCATCGTGAAGAAATCGAAAATGCTGAAGTAGTAAAAGTAGGAGTTGACATTGATGATTTCAATAGCTTTTTAGTAAGAGATAAAGTCATTTTATATACAGATCCAGATGGCTCTGGACTAATATATGCAAGAACCTACGAAGATACAGGCATTAAAAACACAGAAGATGGTGTTACAAGATATAATAAATCTATGGATCCAGATAGTATTTATCAGGTAGTTAATGGAAAAATATTTAAAGGTTATTCTGTTTTATGCAGAAACATAAATAAAATAAGGTTATGTGGCCCAGATGAAACAAATCCATTAAAAGAATGGTATTCAAAATTTAAATACAGCTATTTTAAAAAAGTATATGAAAATGATAGTACCCAGTTAATATATTCTATACCTGAGTTTCATTCGCAGGTTTGGGGAGTTTATGGCAGCCCATATAAAGATGTTAAAGATGAAATACCTCAATATGTTGGAAATAATACAGTAAAAACTGTCCACTATCCTTTATATGTGAAAGTAAATGCTTTAGGTAATCCTGAAAATATAAAAGCTTATAAAGTTCTTCATGATGGTTCCTTAAAACAACTTACTGTAGAAAGCTTTAATTTTAAGTATGGATATATAGAATTTAAAAATGTTATTTCAGAAAATGATAATATACTTATAAATTATTCTTATGAAGAGCTATTTTTTCACTACAAAGGCTATTATCCTTTAACAGATGGTAAAGCTGATAAGAATAAAAAGATGATTGATGTAAATATTAATCCAAGTAAATATTGTACTTATACAGATACAAGTAATGAGATTCAGGAAGAAAAACAGGTTTATAATTTGTTTAATAAGACAATTTATTTCTTCTTAAGACCAATGAGGCAAATTGATGTAAAAACAAATAAAGTAATAGAAGAACGGGATCAAGAATTTACAATATACCATAGATTTGATACTCAGGAAGCAGAGGGCAGTTTTGACTTGCTTATAGGAAGACTTTTTGTAAGACATCATGCATCTCAGAAATCAACAATATTAATTGACACAAGGCAAAGAGGCGGCGGAATAATTGAAGCAATGTCTGATAAATTAAGGCAGGAGCTTGAGCCGGAAAGTGATTATTATTTAGATATAGGAACTTTAGATGGTAAGCCTTATCATGAAAATTCAGTTATAGTTATAAGACTTGATAAGAGGATGTTAAAAATAAATGGAGGGATATATTCCAGGGATGATATTGAAAATGCAGTCAATAGATGGTGCGCATATGGAATGTACCCAATTATAGAATATGTAGAGGTTGTAGATGATGAATTAATGCCTCAAAATACAATGAAGGTAAACAGAAAGGTAGTAAATGCACTTAATTTCAATCCATATATAACAGTTAAGGTTATTGATGAAAATTAAATAAGTAAGTGTGAGCTATATTGTAAGCTACTTTAATGTAAAGGAAGTGTAACTGTTGAAAACAAATTTAATTAAAATATATAAATCATCTTCTGGAGATATGACTCATTATATATATCGCAGTAAGAGTATTCCTATAGAAAAAGATTTAGAGGAATTCATAGATAACAGAACTCCTGTGGGCGTTATATCAGAAGTAGCTGATACTAAGACAGTATCAGTTGAAGAATTAAAAAATGTCTCAATGCTTGTAGATAAATCCCCAAAAAATCATCAAGGCTATACAGGCTTCAGTTTGCCTTTTAATTTTAATGTACCTAATTCCACTTATTGTATTAAGTTTAGAAATAGTGTAGATTCAACAAAAGATGATGCCATATATAAAATTTTTATAGGTGCCAATGTTATAACTCATGTGCAACAACTAGATGATAATGATAATGTATTAAATGATATAACTGATAGTGATTTATTAGCTAAAAGCTTTGTATTATTAAAAAATTCAATACTGTTTATCAATGATTTTGACTTAAATTATAAAAGCATAACTTTCTATGGTGATTTAACAGTCTATAATTTTTATGATGTGGGAAAAGGCTTTGAAGATGTGACGCCTGAGAGAGGACATGGAATATACAAGCCTATTCTTAAAACAATAAATACTACAGATTATACAGCCTTTTACCAAGATGCCGATTTTAGAAAGAATATTTATTACTATTACGTTATAGCAAAGGATAGTAGTGGAAATATTTCAGATATAAGCAACACTGCAATAGCTGAGATTTCAGAACCATATTTAAGTTTTTCCTTAAAAGCAAGCAGTGATTATTATAGTGCAAAGAATCCAACATTTGATGAAGTTTTAGGTACAGCTTCTTCTATAGAGGAAATTCGCGTACCAAAGGAAAAGCTGGTAAGCAGCATAATACCAACGGAGGGTATAAGTATTTATGCTTCAGATTTAGATGAAGATGGATCAAGGATTTTGAAAATAACTAATATTTGGAATTCTGATAGTAGAAAATTAATGCTTAGAAATAAAAAAGTATTAAAGGGCATTAATTCTTGCATTGATGAGAACTCTGCAACCATTAGTGTAGAATCTGATCCTTTCATATTTGATGATGGTAAAGAGGAAGTTTTTATTGATAAAATAGAAATTCTTAGGAAAGATGTAACATTACTTTCAAAAGATGATAGAAATGAACCTATTCAATATAATGATATTGATGGAAGAGTACTTAAAGTTTTTGTAAGACAAGGAGGAGTCTATTATCAAGAATATTTCTTAAGGAATGAGAAAATGGAAGAAAATGATTACGATTATCCAACGTATCTAGTATCTTCAATAACCCTCGATTCAAGATTTCCTAATTTAAAAGTAAATGATATAGGAATAAGAGGGAATAAATATAATTACACAATGTATTTGTATGATAAATACAAGAAAATTTCAAAAGCGATTGTGAGTGTGGTATAAATGCTTAAATTAGTTGATGAAAATATAATTACTTTTGAAAGATTACCTTATTATTTGTGTAAAGGCTATAACTTAACTATAACCTATAGTGATGGTATCGAAGAAACAATATATATTGAAAATACTAAAAGCGCAAATTATATAAGAGAAAAAAAGGAACTTGAGTATAATGCAAGATTACTTTGGACTCTACCAGCAGATATATATGCTGAAAATGCCTCAGAACTAAAGGTATATATAAATAATGTTCAAATAAACACAAATTATTATAACTATAATATAGCAAGCAGGATGATGTCCATTGATGTATTAAATATAACTGCAAATGATACAATTGAGGTCGAATTCGATACAGATAAGATGCAATATATCCATAGCAGCGAAAAAACCTGTACCTATTACATATACCCGATATTTAGAAATAATTATAAAATAGGGCAGCATACTAAACTTTAAAGGAGGGGATAATTATGGCTGATTTTAAGAAAATAACAAAAGCAGATATAGAGCAGGATGTAAGCACTAGAAAAATAGCTGATGATATAACGAGACATGATATTGCCGAATTTGGAGACAACACTTTTTTAAATTCTGTAAAGATATCTTTTGATAATAATAAATATGTAAATTCCATGTTCGTAAATGAAGTTAAGGACAGAGAATACTCTGATTTCTATTTATCAGATAATATGGTTTATAACTCAATAGAATCTAGTCTTAAGGTTAAGGATTTAACTAAAAATGGTGTGTATTATTCAACTAAAAAATGCACTGATGAAACCTATAAATCCCAGTTAAATAATTTCTTCTTGGTAGTAGATGAAGTAATACCAACAGGTTGTGATATTATTTATCACATTATTACAGATGACAATAGAAATTTTTTAATTAAAGCAAATGATACCGTACCGTTAGTTTTAAATATTCCATGTTATAGTTTTAGACTTAAGGCAAATTTATTAAGCAATAAGATAAACACGCCAGTAATTAATGGTTTTGCTGTACTATATTATGATGATTATGTTCAAAAAGCATACAGATTAATAAATGTAGATTTAAGTAAGGATGAGGATAATAGTGATACTATAACTCTTGTTAGAGATAGAGATTACGAAGACAAGTTAGTTAGAGTATTAACGGATAACACAAAAATAGAACTTATCTATGATGATGAAAAGGATAAGAGATTAGCAAGTGTTGAAACCTATGAGTTGCAGACTTCCTTATTAGTAGAAGAAAGTGACATGGTATATTTAAATTACACAGACAGCTCTGGTGTAACAGAGGAAGTATTAACTAAGATTATTACTAACAAATATTAAGGGTGATAAATATGAGAATAGATAAAAAGAATGATGCAACATACACTAAAGAATTAGATGAAATGGAAAAATATTTCCTTAATATGTTTAAAAGATTTATTGAAAATGATCCTGGGTTTTTAGATAAATCTGTTGAGTCAATAATTACAGAAGCAGTTAAGAGAGCAAAAAAGGAAATTATATTTGAGAAAGCTTTAGGAGTGTTGAGCATAAACAATATGTCTGGTGTTGTGAAGTTAACCTTGGATGATTTAAATGGTGAACCTAAGATTCTAACAAAATATTCAGCCTTTAATAGGCCTTTTGGAACTGATAGTGGTACAGTATGTGAAGGAAATGATCCAAGATTATCGGATGCAAGGACTCCAATGCCTCATAACCATAATGATTTATATTACTTAAAATCAGAACTTGTGACCCACACCGAAGATGGGTATATGGATAAACTTGATAAGATTAAGTTAGATGGAATAGAGGCAAATGCAAATTTTTATATACATCCAATAGGACCAGGATATAACCATATTCCTGCTGGAGGAGTTAGTGGACAATATTTAAAATGGCACAGTGATGGAGAAGCAGAGTGGGAAGATGTTGCCTTAAATAAAGTGACAGAAGCAGCTGACGGAATAATGTCAAAGGAAGATAAGATAAAATTAGATGGAATAGAGGCAAATGTAAAAAATTATATTCATCCAACGGGTTCTGGATATAACCATATTCCTTCAGGAGGTAATTCTGACCAAATATTAGAATGGAAAGCTGATGGAGATGCACAGTGGAAATCAAAACCATGTGGAAATAATGGGCAAGTATATTATATAAAAGGCAATAGTTCAAGTGAAATAACTCCAGGATATATTTTATATAAAGCAACTATAATTGAAACAGATAAGGAACTTGAGGATGCAAAAGTAACCTTAATAGATCCTTCAGTTATTTATAATACTTGGTATAGATTTTCACATGATAGTAGCGAAAATCAGCCAGCGGTAACATCAGAAACTACTGGCTGGGTATATGATTCGGATAAGAAAAAGATAATCTGTCAAACTAATTCTAGCAGTTATATTGGATTTATAAGTCCAGAAAAATATGATAATTATAATCTTGAAGTTACTATATCATCAACAGATATGGATAATGATGCCATAGGAGTTGTAATAGCATTTACTAAAGATCCAGCTGGAAGAGAATATACTCTTTCTGTTGTAAGAATAAGGAGTTTTGAACCCCATGTTTTAGTTGAAAATATATCAACTCAATATGCAATTGTATATAACTATAATAGAAGTGATGAAAAATTAATAAGTTATTATTCAATCAGCTCAGATACTGTTGGTAATTGGGAAAATATACCAAATGGTATAAGATTGAAGATAATAAGAGACGGTGATAAGATAACAACTTATAGTTCTGATATGAATTCAACTACAGTTTCTGCTTATAATAAAATTGACATTGATTTAAATTCTAATGAGTTACTTAGTAAATTTAAGGGACCATGTCAATATGGATATTCTTGTCTATCTCAAATGTATTCTAGTTTTTCAGATATAAAATTTGATAAAGATAATAAATATATTTATGATTCAAGAACAAATTCAACTTGGATGGTAGATGTAGCAGGAAATTGGAATATTGACTCTACTAAAAAAGTATCCAGTGAACTAGGGATTGGGAAGTTTGTATTTAATGAAGTAACTAAAAAGCTATATTATATTAATGATTCTGATAATATAATATCTTTTAATAGTGATTATATTAAAAAAAGTGAATTGAATTCTTATCTTGATAATTATTTAAAAAGTAAAGGAGTGGTTAGTTAATGAAAAAATATCTAGATAATAGTGGATTAACTTATTATTCTACTAAATTATATGATTATCTTAAAAACAAACTTACTGCATTAAATTCTAATATTTCTATTTTGGAAGCAAAAGTCGATTCCGATAATAAGGAATTAAATACTAAAATAGAAAGTAATAATCAAATTATAAATCAAAATACTTCTGATATAAAAATTGCAAATAGCAATATCAGTAATCTATCAACTAAGGTTGATAATAATTATGATGAGCTTAAGGCTGATTTTAATTCTGCAGATATGAGACCTACGGGGGATTCTATTTTTATAAATAATGTGGAACAATTTGTATTTAAAGATATAAGCGCTGGAGAAACAGTTACAATCCCAAATTCAGGAGATGGAAGTGACTTTCTTATAGAGTGTTTTGTAAAAACAGAAACTGGAACACCACTTGTCCACAAGAGCTTGAATATTAATACTTCTACAAAAGATTTATTAGAATATGACGATAGATATGTTGAAATAACAGATGATGGAGCAAAGCCTAGAGATAATGTAACCTTAGATTTAACTTTGCAAGGCACAATTGGTGAATATAATATCTACACTACTGATTTACTTCCAGTAGAACTGGTAGAGAGTATAAATAATTTAACAGATTACAAATTATCTTAGACGAAAGTGGTGCTTAAAATGAATTGCCTTATATATTCAGGGAATAAATACTTTGGTATTGAAAATAATGAATTAACTGAAACTACATTAAATATTGAAAATGCTTTTGACTCATCCCTTTTAGATTCTTTAAGGGATGAGTTAAAAGCATATGCACCTTTTAAAATTGTATTATTTAATGCTAATAAGAATAAGAGCATGGTCTATAAAATAAATAGTTCCAATGCTTTTATTCTTATAAATTTAACTAATATAGAGCATGAGAACATTCAATTTGAAAACAAGCATAAGATGCTCGTATCAAATGATTTAAAAAATTGGGATAACTACTATGATTCTAATAATTGTGATTCTAGATATTTTGAGAACTATTCTGATAGATACATCAAAGATTATGTAAATAGTAAATGCAAATATATTAACTATATTAGCAAAAATCATAACTATATTTTATTAAAATTGAATGATGGAGAATTGCTAAATAAATTATTTGAAAATATATTAGGAGAATATAAGAGGATTGATTGTGATACAAATTTTAATACAGGAGCAATAAATCAAGTGACTGTAACTTTTCCAGAAAAATATAGTCAAGTATTAATCAAAAAAACAAAATCTGTGGAAAGCAAGATGGTTATTAAGGATAGTATGGCTGTTTTTTAGGAGGTGGATTATGCTTAAAAGTTTTACTTTTAATTATAGTGGTGGAGCACAAACTTGGACTGCACCTTGTAATGGGAAATACAGATTAGAATGTTGGGGCGCTCAGGGTGGTAACACAGAAGGGTACATAGGTGGATATGGTGGATATGGTGGATATGCTAAAGGAGATATAAATTTAATAAAAGGGCAAAAAATATACATATATGTTGGGCAAAAGGGCACAGATGGCGGGCATCCAGCATATGCTTTTAATGGTGGTGGATATGGAGCCAGTGACACCTGTGGTGCTAGTGGAAGTGGATCATCAGATATCAGAATTAATGCTACTGATTTAAAAAATAGAATAATTGTTGCAGGAGGTGGCGGAGGAGCATCTGGAGACACTCCTCTTGGAAATGGTGGATATGGTGCGGTAGGTTCAACTGGTGGCTGTGGTGGAGGTGGCTCATCTTATTTAGGGACGTTAGAGAATTCTTCTACAGTTTCTGGTATTAATACTGGAGATGGAAAAGTAGTTATAACTTTAATGTATGATGAATTTGCTTTCTTTTTAAAAAAAGGTGAAGAATATTATTTACCAATAGCAAAATATTTTGATACTGGTACAAAAATGTTTAAAGCTGTTAGTTTAAATGACTTAAGGTCTGAAATTAATAATAGCAACTATGGAAATGTAGGTTTATATAATATAAATACACCATTTGTAATAAACTCAATTTCTTATAATCCACTTGATTATCTAGATATATCTAAATGTAAAATATGTGTTATACCTAATGGTTCTAGGACTAATGAATATGTGAAAGAATTAGATATTAATTATATTCCTACAAATAAAGCCTTGTCTAGAACTAGTATTAAAATTAAAGAAATGTACACACCTTATAAAGATAATACTCCCAATCCTTTTTTGAATGTAGAAGCAGCCAATAAAGCTAATATTAGCTATATCATAAATTATGAAAATATACATGAAATTGTAAGTGATGATTGCAGTTTAATAGATAAAAAGTTAATAAAAGATAATTTTTACTTAAGCTTTAAATTAAATGATGCGATTAGTTTGTTAAAATCAGTATCGTTATGCAGCAGAGATATTAATTATTTTAAAATAATAGATGATGATTTAAATGTAAGCAATGATTATATAAATACTCAAATTGCTTTTGAGAAAGAATACTCAGAGATATTAATAAATAGGTTGACTAAACAATATTTTAAGTATTTAGACGATAATTTGGACACATTCTAACGAGGTGGTTTTATGGCATTAAAAACAATTATATTTAATTACACTGGAATAATGCAAATTTGGATTCCACCAGAGGGTGTATATAGGATAAAAATAGAGTGTTATGGTGCCAAGGGTGGAGGTTCCATGATGAATGGAAGCGTAAATAGTAATGGTGCTAAAGGCGGATACTGTTGCGGTGAATATACGTTTGAACGTAATACTCAAAGGCAATTATATATATATGTTGGTGGTGCTGGAATTGATGGTAGATTTTCTAATATTCCTGGTGGGTGGAACGGTGGAGGAATAGGAACATACGATGGAAGAGATGATGAAGGTGGTGGCAGCGGAGGTGGTGCTTCAGATGTTAGATTGGTTGCTGCATCTTCAGGTTCATGGTATGACACTTCGCATACATCATGGGATACTGACAAGTCTTTATTGTCAAGGATTATAGTAGCTGGCGGTGGTGGTGGTCTTTCTTGGAATTTTACGGCTGGTGAAGGTGGAGGATTAACTGGGGGAATGGGTGCTAATAATACAAGCACCTCAGCAACTCAAACTAGTGGATATGCATTTGGAAAAGGTCAAGATGCATGGAGTGTTGTATGGGACGGAAATGACGGGAATATTGGACAAGGTGGAGGTGGCGGCGGCTGGTACGGTGGATATACTTCTGCTGTATATCCAAATGTTTCAGGCTGTGGTGGTTCATCATACTATGGAAATTTAATTAATGCAAAAACAATTGCTGGACTTAATAACGATAAGGGTAAAGTTACAATAACATATGAAGAGGGATACTTCTTTTTGGAGCATGATGGAAAATATTATATAACAACAGAAAAATATTTTGATACAACATCAAATTCCTTCATTCCAGTAAGTATATCTGATATTTATAACAACATAGTTAATGGTGGTGCTGTGTATCCATTAATCAATTTATATAAGCCGTTTATGATAGATGGAGTTTATTATTATCCCAATGATATATTTGACTATGCTAATTCCAAAGTAGGTATTATTGATATTAATAAAGATTATAAATTAGATATGAATTATATCCCATCAAACATAGCATTATCTAAAACAAATATAAAAGTAAAAAATAAATATACCCCAGTACATGATGAACTTGAGCCTACCTTTTTAGATATAAATTCAAATAATAAAGCAAAAATAGATTATTTTTTAGATTTTGGTAAAAATGAAGCATATAAAAATTGCAGTGTATTAGATGGTGATATTATAATTAATGATTTTTACTTAAACCTTAAATTTAATTCATATGATGGAATATTTAATTCTATAACATTATATGGGAAGAATAATGATAAATATACTAAACTTAAAAGCACTAATATTAATGTATATGACAATTTTAATTTTGAAATGCTCATATGCTTCAAAGATAACTATGAAAAAGTACTGGTTAATAAGATTGCAAAACAATCAATAGATTATACAATTGATACTTTAGATAAATTTTAGTAGCTATACAATGTTTAATTTGATTATGTTAATGAAAAAAGTTTATAGTTACATTAATATTGAAAACTGCTGGAGTAATTATATTTATTGAAAGTTATAGTAGATGGATAATAAAAAGAAAGATTATATAGAAAGTATTATGATTCTAAAATATTGAATGTGTGCTTTTTAGGGGGAATTTTTATGCAAGAAACTTTTACATTTAATTATACTGGAGCAGTTCAAACGTGGACAGTTCTTCAAACTGGTTATTATAAAATTGAAGCGTGGGGAGCTAAAGGAGGAAGTGTATTAGATGGAGTTGGCGGAAATGGTGGATATGCTTCCGGGAATATTAGGTTAACAAAAGGACAAGTGTTATATGTATATATTGGAGGTGCTGGTTATATTAGTGGCTGGAATGGTGGCGGAAGTGGATCTGCTTATGGTGGAGGGTCCTCTGATATAAGGACAATTGGAGGACAATGGGATGATTTATCTTCGTTACAATCAAGGTTGATAGTTGCTGGAGGAGGTGGAGGTGCAGAAAGAACTACAGGCGGTGCTGGTGGTGGTCTTATTGGAGGAGCTCCTGTAGGTTCATATAGTACAAGCGTCTACGCATCTTCAGGATCTCAAGTTTCCGGAGGAACAGGAGGTTCTTCAGGTAGTTATGGTTTAGCTCAATCAGGTGGATTTGGATATGGTGGAAGTGGTAGTGCTGGAGATTCTGGTCCTGGAGGAGGTAGTGGCTGGTATGGTGGAGGGGGAATCACATATGCTGGAGGTGCTGGCGGTGGTTCTTCTTATGTTGATTTACTGGAAAATGGTAAAACTTCCTCAGGTGTAAATACAGGGAATGGGAAAGTAACGATAACTTTATTAAATAGGGAAATATTCGCATTGGTTAAAGATGGCAGATACTATGTTCCAAATAAACAAACATTTGATATAGAAACAAAACAATTCAAAGATGTCTCTATTGAAGATGTTACATCATATAATTGTAGCATAAAAGAATTAACTAATGCATTTATGTTAAATGGGGAAACTATTACACCGAATAATATAATAGATTTTTCTAAATACAAAATTTGCTTATTATCAGATAACATTTTACCAGATACTTTAGAAATAAAATATAATCCATCATTAAAAATATTATCGAAAACGACTATTAAAATAAAAGAAAAGTATACTCCTTTTTCAGAAGCTTTGCGAAATGCATATTTAAACATTATTGGAACAAATAAATCTAAAATTGGATACACAATTAATTATGAAAAAATTTTTAAGGATGTATCAAATAATAATGCATCTTTAATAGATGAAGAAATACTAAAAGATGATTTTTATTTAAGTTTTAAATTTAATGAGACTTCAAGTATATTAAATACAATAACGTTATACAAAAATGATAATGTTACTTATTCGAAAATAGAAAATGATAATTTAATTATAACTAATGATTTTGTCAATACATTTGTAAATTTTGAAAGAGCATATGGAAAAGTATTGATAAATAGAATAACCAAAACTTATTTTAAATATTATACTGATAGCTTAGATAGATTCTAAAGGAGATTTTTATGCTTAAAACAATTGCTTTTAATTATACAGGAGTAGCTCAAACATGGACTATTCCAACTCATGTGAGTAAATTTTTTGTAAGATGTTATGGTTCTCAAGGAGGAATTGGTATTTATTCAAACTCTCAACCTGGAGGAAAAGGTGGAGTAGCAGAAGGAACTTATATATTAAAATATAATGATGCAAGAACAGTATATATCTATGTGGGAGCACAAAATGGATACAATGGTGGTGGTGTTGGGAATGCTTGGGCTGGTGGTGGTGCTTCTGACGTAAGAATTAATGGGATTAATTTAGTAAATCGAATAATTGTAGCTGGAGGCGGCGGAGGTGGTAGTGATAGATTTATAGGTGGCAATGGTGGAGGACTAATAGGTTCAGATGGAAGTAATTATTATTCATCATGGTGTGCAAAGGGTGGAACACAAATTGATGGAGGTAGCGGATATGGAAAAGGCTCCTTAGGAATTGGTGGAATGGGGCAAGGCAATAGATATAATTATGGAGAATGGGTCTGTGGAGGAGGCGGTGGCGGCTACTATGGAGGTGGTGGTGGAATAATAGGCACTGTTTATACTAGTGTAGAACCTGGAGGAGGTGCTGGCGGCTCATCCTATATAGCATTACTTGATCCAATAGATGCATCAACTACTTCTGGGGTAAGGACAGGAAATGGATTGGTCGAAATAACATATGAAGAAGATCCAAATGCTTATTTCTTAGAAAAAGATGATAAATATTATGTTATAGATAAAAAATATTTTGATAATATAAATAAAATATTTTTACCAGTTGAACTGGAGGATATATATAATGACTTAGTTGACACAGCTATTACTCCAAGAGCCGATATGAGTATAACATCAATGTTAAAGCCATTTGTGCTAGACAATCAAACCTATGATCCCATTAAATTAATAGATTTTAAAGAATATAAACTTTGTACTTTATCTAAAGATAATTTATATAAAATAACAATGTATTATACAGCATCAAATAAAGCTTTATCTGCGACAAATATAAAAATAAAGGAAAAATATATTTTAGATAATTATAGGACAAATGCAAATGATTCAATATTCTTTTTAGATATAAAAGCTACTGATAAAACAAAAATAGATTATTTTTTTGATTATGGGGAAACCAAATCATATAATAATTGCAGTATATTAAATACAGACAAAATAAGTAATGATTTTTATTTTGATTTTAAATTAAATTCGGCAGATAGTTTATTACAGTCAATAACTTTATATGGTAAGAATAATGATAAATATGTAAAGCTTAAAGAGCCTAATATAAATATATATGATAAATTCATAAAATTTAATGAAAGCTACAATGAAGTTATAATTAATAAATTATGCAAGCAAAGTGTTGAATATACAATTAATACCTTGGATAGATTTTAAGGACATGAAGAAATGCAAAATAAATATATAATTTTGAAAAGTAAAGGAGTGGTTAGTTAATGAGAAAATATCTAGATAATAATGGATTAACTTATTATTCTACTAAATTATATGATTATCTTAAAAATAAACTTACTGCATTAAATTCTAAGATTTCTAATTTAGAAATAAAAGTCGATTCCGACAATAAAGAGTTAAGCAATAAAATAGAAAATAACAATCAAATTATAAACCAGAATACTTTTGATATAAAAACTGCAAATAGTAATATCAGTAATCTATCAACTAAGGTTGATAATAATTATGATGAGCTTAAGACTGATTTAAATGCTCCAGATATAAGGCCAACAGGGGATTCTATTTATATAAATAACGTGGAGCAATTTGTTTTCAAAGATGTTGTAGCTGATCAAGCTGTAACTATTCCTAATAAAGGGGATGGATGTGACTTCTTGATGCAATGTTATGTACAAACAGAGCAAGGAACACCCCTTCAACATAAAGTTATAAATATAAATACTGCGACAAAGGATTTATTAGAATATGATCCTAGGTATGTTGAAATAACCGATGATGGTGCTGTACCAAAAACTTCTGTTTCTTTACAACTTCAAAAAGAAGATACAATAAGTGGATATAATGTATATGTAACTGATTATCTTCCAGTAGAATTAGTAGATAATATTACAGCGTTAACAGGCTATGGACTTGTATTGGATGAAACTCCTTAGAGAATAAAAAAACATGGTAGTTGTGCTGTTTGAAATGAAAGTAAAACTATTATTGTAAATTCCTAACGAGATTACTAATTAGTTGTTAAAAACTTACTTATGAAAAAGAAAAATTTATTAAAAATACTATAGGAGGGGTTTAATGGTAATTAAGCAATTTGATTTTGTTTACACAGGTGCAGTACAAACATTTGTTGTTCCTTACTCTGGATACTATGATCTTCAAGTGTGGGGAGCTCAGGGTGGAAGTAGAAACAATAATGGTGGAATGGGTGGATATTCAAAAGGTCATCTATTCCTAACTAAAGCTCAAATCCTTTATGTATATGTTGGAGCATGTCCGAACTACAATACTACTTGGAATGGTGGAGGTTATTCAGTCTATCCTGGTGGAGATGCTAGCGATATTAGAATTGGAGGAAAAGCTCTTACTAACAGAATCATAGTTGCTGGTGGAGGTGGCGGTACTGGATATGGTCCTAGTACTACATGGAACTATGTTGGAGGTGTAGGTGGAGGAAACGGACAAGGTGATGCTGGATATTATGGTTTCGGTGGAACACAAACAGTTGGAGGTGCAAGAGGAACCTATATTGAAAGCAACTGGTATAACCAGGCTGGTAGTTTCGGACAAGGTGGTAATTGTGTCTCTAACTCCTATGGAGGAGGTGGCGGTGGCGGCTGGTATGGCGGCGGCTGCGGAGAGTGTGGTAGTGGTAATGATGGTGGAGGAGGCGGTGGCTCTGGATATATTGGTGGTGTATTAAATGGAACAATGCAATCTGGAGTTAACGCTGGCAATGGAAAAGTCATGATTAGATATTGCAGTCAAAGTACAATATTATTACAAAAAGATAATAAATTATATATTCCAGATAAGGCTCATTTTAATATATATAGCAAAGAGTTTAAAGAAGCCACAATTGATGAAATTACAGTATTATGCAAAGATTGGGAAGCCACATTTCCTAGTTTACAAAGTATGTTAAATCCAACATTTGAATATAACAAAGAAAGGTACACTCCAAGTGATATTATAGATTTTTCTCAATATAAACTATGCGTATTCACTACAGAAAAAATGGCTGGCATGGACATAACCTTTAATCCAACTCAAACTTCTCTTGATAAAACAGAAATAAAAATAAAAGATAAATTTATTCCATTTACTGATAAGCTTTATAATGTGTTTATGGATATTACAACTTTAGATAAAGCAAAATTATCATATCGTATGTTCTATGATATATATGGTGCAATAGATTATAAGAAATCCAATTTATTATATCAAGAAATATTAAAAGGAGATTTCAATATATGGTTTAAATTTAATGATAAAGCTAGCATACTTGAATAAATAATATTATATGGAAGACCATCCAATAATTATATTGAAATAAAAGATGATGATTACTTGATGCAAGTTGATTTTATAAATACCTATGTCACATTTAATTACGACAATAAAGAAGTTTTAATAAATAGAATTACTAAAGAAAGCTTCAAGTTAACTGATAGTTCGCTTGAAAAATTCTAAGGAGGGGTAGTAATGGCTTTAAAAACTGTTACTTTTTATTATACTGGCAAGGTTCAAACAATACAGTTGCCAGACGGATTAAGAGAGGTTTATTTAGAAGCAGCTGGATCTATTGGCAATAAAAATGGTGGTGTTGGAGGCTATGGTGGTAAAGCTTATGGAACATATAAATTTAATAATGGAGATTCGCGAATACTAAATATTTATGTTGGTGGAATCGGATGGAATAGTGGCAATAGTTATGGTGGTGGTGCTTCTGACATTAGATTAAATGGAACTGACTTAACGAATAGAATTATAGTTGCTGGCGGTGGTGGCACTCAAACATCTGGAGGCTTTGCAGGAGCGAACTACGGATATGGAATAGGATATGCTGGTGGCTTTGGATATGGTGGACGTGACACTTGGAGTGGTGGTGGCGGCGGCTGGTATGGTGGTGGTTCTGGTGGAGGTAAATATTGTGATGATGGAGGTGGTGGAGGCGGTTCATCTTATATAAGCCTACTTGAAAATGCTGGAACTAGTACTGGAGTTAATGGTACTACAGGCTATGTAAAAATAACATATGAAGAATTTCCATTTTTATTTTGTTTAAAAAAAGATAATGATTATTTTATTCCACAATCAAATTTTTATGATGCTACTACAAATAGCTTTGCTCCACTTACTATAAATCAAGTAGTTGATTCTATAAAAACAAACGTGCTATCAATTTTTGAATTATGTAAGCTATTTGTAAAAGATGGGATAACATATGATCCATCAAAAATAATAGATTATTCAAAATATAAAATAGTTGGTTTATCAAGTCAAGAAGTTTACAAGCTCAAACTAATTTATAATCCAACATATAAAGCATTACTTAATACAAACATACGAGTTTGTGAGCAATACAGACAAGTTAGCCAAGGATTACCTAGTCTATTTATTGATATAACCTCTCCAGATAAAAATAAATTAGACTATTTTATTGATTATAATAGAGACGATCAAGATAATTTACGGAAAAGCTGCGGTATATTAAATAAAGAGGTACTACAATATGACTTCTTTTTAAGTTTTAGGTTTGAGGCAGCTGATGCTAAATTGCAAACAATAACACTATTTGGAAGAAATAATGATAAGTATACGAAGATAAAAGATTATAGTATTGATGTATATGATGATTTTATTAGTAAAGCATATATAGTATTTCACAAAGACTATGATGAAGTGTTTGTAAATAAAGTATCGAGTGAAAGTGCTACTTATACAATCAACACATTAGATAAATTTTAAGGATGTGAAAAAATGCAAAATAAATATATAATTTTGAAAAGTCCTGTTAAGATTGGCGATTATGAAAGAGTGGCAAGCTATTCGGAAGGTCTTACTAAAGGTGAAGAGCAACTTTTAGTCACAAGGGATTTAAAATTTTTTTTAACAGATGGTAAAGGTGGATATTTAGAATTTAAATCAATAAATTCAGGTATAACTCTTGATGAAGTAAATCAAAAATTAAAGGATTTGGATAATAAGATATCTGATGAAATAAGCGATTTAGATGACAAAAGTTCTAAGGATATTAAAACCCTTAAAGATGCAGTTGATGCATTGTCTCTTAAATTTTCAGGCTATGTGACAACAGAGGATTTTAAGGATTTAAAAACCAAAGTGGAGTCGAATACGACTTTGGCTACTCATGATAATCGAGAGGTACTTGATAAATTTAGTGTTGATAAAGATGATAATCCTTTATTTAATGGGAAAAAGATTGTAGCTGATTTTGATACTTCTGGTATTGAAGCTGAAATTACTGATTTAAAAAATAGAAGTGTTATTGGTAGTTCACTAGATTATGGTTTATTTACAAGAAACTCTGATTTTGTTGTTAATGCAAATGGAGCAATGATTCCAATGAATTTATCTAATGGTTCTAATATGACATTAAATTCAAATGGGAGAATACTTCTTAAAGCTGGCAAAAAATATAAAATAGCCTTTGGAGCTAGAACAATAAATCTTACTACTGGTTTGGATTTTGGACTTTATGATTATACTAACTCAAAGGGATTAACGATCGTTGCAGATAGTCATTCTACCATATCAGTAAATGCAAGTCATCCAGGGAGAAGTTATTATGTTCCAACAAATGATTGTGAAATAGGTATGTATATAACTTGGTATAGTTCTACAAGTCCTGTAACTCTCCCAAGTTATGAGTGCTATATCGAAGTACAGGAAATAAACCGACAAGTAATAATAGATCCTTGTGAAGATGGCAAGAATATAAATTTTGAATATGGCGAGTTTCAGTTATCTAGCCATATGACAACTGGTATAGTAAATGGAGCATTGATAAATTTTGATAAAGTAAATAATGGGAATTTATCTATATCTGATAATAAAGTATTATTAAAAGCAGGTAAAACTTATGAGATTGAAGCCTCTCTGTATTGTGTATGTAATACTTCAAATTCAGGTTATATATACTTTGGATTGTACAACGAAACAGATTCTATATTTTTAAAATATGCTGAAGGGGTTTCAACAACATATGGTGCAGGATATGTTTCAAACCCGACCTTTAAAACAATATTTAATCCCACAAAAGATACTTATATTTCTATAAAAATAAAATCTACTGGGTATATAGATATAATTGATAGCAATATTAGCTATTTTATAGTAAAAGAAATAGCACAACCGTATTACTTTAATTATTACAAAGACAGTTTACAAACAACTACTTTATTCACTGGAAGTGCTGACGCTAAAGCAACAGATTATACTTTAAGTGATAGTATAAAGAATTATGAAAAAATAATAGTATATGCAGCTTGTAATATTGATGGAGCCGTTAGAGAAAAAACTACTAGTATAATTAATGTTTCTGATATTAAAAATGGCAGTATATATGAGTTTATAGTTGGATTTTCAATTAATGATTCTCATTATTATTTTGTTGAACTTTCATTCCCAAGTGATAGGGCCTTTAATATAGCTAATAATGGATGCTCTGGATGGTCTAATCCTATAATATACAAAATAGAAGGCATAGGCTATACTTATGAAAATCCGTACCAAGATGTTATTACAACTGTCGATGAATTTACAGTTACAGATTCAACTATAGACTCAGACATAAATTCAGTATGGAATGAGGTCGGTATTTGATGGCGAAAATTAATTTTGAAGATGCTGTTATTAAAATAATAAAAAGATATTTAGTTAGTTTTGGTAAATCCTTAGCTTCTAAATTTTACACAAAAAAGCAAGTAGATACCATGATATTACCTATTCCAGCAATTCAAACAGATATAGATAGTTTGAAGGCAAGAAGTGTGATTGGATCAAAACTAAGTTTTGGATCTTTTGATATAGATACATCAAAAACAGGGGTTAATCCCACACTATCAGCTAACTATAAAATACCCTTTAAAATTAAAAGTGGAAGTCTTATAGTAGATTCAAATGGTTATATTAAATTGGAAAAAGGAAAAAGCTATAACCTTAATTTTTTTGCAACAAGCAATGCAAGATTCGACTTTCAATTTTTTAATGTTACAGATTCAATTGGTGTTGGAAAAACTATTATAAGTGGTTCAACTATAAGTGGAAGTGGCTCTTATTCAATGGACGTTACTAAAGATATCTACATTACAGTTATGGTAACTTATAAGGAAGGAACTATGTTATTTACAGATTATTGTGAGCTTACAATACAAGAGATTGGAAGAAATACAATAATAGATCCTTGTGAAGATGGTAAGAATATAAACTTTGAATATGGGTCATTTGCCGTTGATATAGCTGGACATAATATTACAGGACTAGGAGCTATAAATTTTAATAGGATGCTTAGTGGTAATATTATGCTAAATACATCAACTTTAGCTGTAAAATTAAAAGCAAATAAAACATACTCCATAAATTATTCATTAGTAGGTGAATATGTAAATTTAGCTTTTGCCTTAAAAGATATTACAAAAGGAATTACAATTAGCACAAGTCAAGGTGCAAAAGGATATAATTTATTCGGAGATGGTCATGAAATATACACCCCAACGATTGATTGCGAAATACGATTAGAGGTTACAGGTTATATTTCTGGTGGTATTATTCGTAGTGAGTCCAGATTATTGATTCAAGAAATAGCGCAACCTTATTACTTTAATTATTATAAAGATAGCATAGCTTCCAACATAATATTTGATGGAAATGCTAATAAAGTTGGAAATTTTCAATTATTAGATAATGTTAATAAATATGATTATCTAATAATTCAATCATATTATAGTAATATTGTAAAAAATACGATAGTTACTAAATATGATTATTCAAAGGATATGGAAATAAATTATACAACAGTAACTCAAAGAAGAATGCTATTTAATATTTCTGAAAATATGTTAAATATAACACAATTTTTAAATACAGATGGATATGCTTATTCCATAACAAAAGTACTAGGTGTAGGCTATTCTTATGATAATCCATACCAAGACATAATAACAACAGCACCAGACGCAGCCTTAACAGATTCAGCAGTAGATTCTGATATTACATCAATATGGAGTGGGGTGGGATTATAATGAACAGAATAGATATAAATACTAATATCACAAATGTAGTTAAAAAATATTTAACGAGTTTTAGTAAATCATTAGTTTCAAGATTTTATAATAGGACAGAAATAGATAAAAAGATGGCTAATATAGATGCAAGAAGCGAAATAGGAAAAGAATTAAGCATTTGTACAGCTGTAACGTCAAGCAACATAACTTATAATGAGAATTCTTTTATTCAATTTGATAAAGTTATATTAAATATTAATAATGATATACAAACAAGTAATGATAAAACATTATTTACATTAAAAGCGAATAAGACATATGAAGTTTCTGGCAAGATTATGTTATTAGCAACATCTGTGTCAGGCTTTCTAACAACTTTTTTATATAACTATACAGATAATATTAATATAGCTGGCATTAGTTCCGTATCTACAAATTTTAATAGCAATCAAACAAATGAATCTAATTTTGTTCGTATAATAAAAGTTGATAATAAAGACATTCAAATAGGTATTAAGATGTCTAGTGGAATACCTGGAGTTATAATACAACCTAGAATGACTTCTATAAATATAAAAGAAATAGGAAGGACAGTCGTAATAGATCCAGCACAGCAAATAGATAAGACCACTGGAATACAAGATACTCCACTTGGACATATAATGCCGTTTGTAGGTATTAATGCCCCAGCACATTATTTAATATGTGATGGTTCAACTTATAATATAACTGACAAAAGGGATTTGGCTAATTATTTTTTAACTGAATTTGGAAGTATAAATTACTTTGGAGGGGACGGTGTTACAACTTTTGCTGTGCCAGACCTAAGAGGTAAAACACCAGTTGGTTTAAATGCACTAGATTCAGATTTTACTAAGATTAATAATATTGGTGGGGAGAAAACTCATCAACTTACTGTGTCAGAAATGCCAAAGCATAGTCATGATGGTAAAGCTTCAGTCCATGACGTTGATAGTTCAGATTCTCAAGGTTATCCAAAAAGCAACTATCATAATTCTTTTAGAACTTCTGATAGGGCACAAACTTACAGTACTAAGGCTGGAGCAATATCTACAACTGGTGGAAATACAGATCATAACAATATGCAGCCATATATAGTTGTAAATTTCGCTATTAAATTTGAGAAGACTTATTTTATGAATTATTCGCCACAATATGCTGGCTTTGATACCAAGACTTTATTTGAAGGCACAGCTAATACTTCTGGAGATTATGTTTTAAATGATGATATAAACAACTATCAGTTTTTATATGTATATGGTGATATAAACAATGGTTCTGATAAAAGTATGACTGTAATTGATGTTTCAGCAATAAGTCCCACTGAAGCCCTTAGTTATTTTCAATATGTGAATGGTTATTATAATATTAGATTCACAATTGGAGGAAAAAAGCTTACTTATATTGATTCTACAATTGGTTCAGCTTGGACTTCATATAACGCTAGGATAAGCAAAATAGTAGGAGTAAAATCTGGTTCTATGAATGTAGAAGATTTTAATATTACTGATGCCGAAACTGATAGTGGAGTTGCAGATATATGGAATGAGGTGGGAATGTAAAATGGCTCAAATAAATATAAAAGATGCAATAGTTAATGTAGTAGAAAAATATCTTAAAAGTTTTAGTAAATCATTAATCACTAGATTTTATACAAAAGAGCAATTAATAGATGTATATGATAAGAAGGATATAATAAAAAATCTTTCTAAAAATAATAATGACAAACTATTATATAATGGCAGTATATTATGTACAGAAGACGATTTGATTAACATTAAAGCGTCGAACATCATAGTCGAAACAGACAATGGTGAAAAAACTCTCCAAGAAATTTTGGACTCACTTTCTGATTATTCTGACGCACCTAGAGCATATTGTGGAACTGCAGAATGTGGTTCAAGTTATTGCGGAGACATAGATTCTGAGGATGCATAAAACTATGCTGAATATAAACGGAATCTAATTTTATAATCAAAGAGGTGATTTTATGTCATATACAGCACTTAACTGGGTTGATAGAGATAAATCAAAAAATGTACCTGGAACAAAGCTTAATGCTGCAAATTTAAACCATATTGAAAAAGGAATTGGTGATCTTTATGATGCATTAGACGCTATAACAAAGAACATTCCAACAGCAGCGCAACTTAGCGCAATATCTAGTTTTTCAGAAAACGTAGGAACTTTACAAAAAGGATTAGATGGATTACAAAAACAATTTGATGCCCATGTTCATTTAAATGAAGCTGGTGATACTACTGGTGGAGTTACAACTGATCCTACTGCTACTGCTACTACTAGTACAACTGATTCTAGCAGCACTAACGGTCAAGATTCTAGCAAATCTGGAAATTAAAACAACATTAACAATGTTAAGGCAAGAGTGTAAAATAAGCAGTTGGAATTATCCAGCTGCTTATTATTGGTCTTAAAGCTAATAGTGGCTAAGCCATGCTTAAAATATTTTAGAAAGAAGAGATAATATGTTAGATATAATTAATAATGCTATTTCAAGCATTAACTTTGCTGAAGTAATAACAACAGTTGTTATTGCAGCACTAGGTACTTTAATTGCAAAGGTTAGACCTTATGTAAAAGCTCTATTAGATAATCTTTTTCAATATGTGCTCCTTCAAATAGAATCTAGTCAATATGAAGATCAATTTAAAAAAGCTTGTGATATCTGGAAACTTGTAGATGAAAATTTCCGCATAGGAGCTGATATTACAAAGGAATTTGAAAATAAAGCTGATTATTTTGATAATCTTCTTTTGCAAAAGTTTCCTTCACTTACTCAAGGGGAAATAGATTATATAAGACAAGTAATTGCTGGAAATGAGAATTCAGTAAAAACAACAACTGCTAATTCACAAACTCAAGCTGATAAATTACAAGATGCCGATAAATCAGCCGCAGCTGCTGAAATCGACGGAGCAAAAATTCAAACTGAATCTGCATCTGTACAAGCTTAGCAATAAAATTAAGGGAGGATTTTTATATGTCATTAATTACTGGAATAGATATTTCAAATAATAATGGAAATGTAGATATAAATGGAGCCTATAATAGCGGGGCTGAGTATATTTACTTAAAGGCTACAGAAGGAAGAACTTTTAAAGACTCTTATATGGATGGATTTTATAATGAGTGTAAGGCTGTAGGAGCTAAATCTGGAGCTTATCATTTCCTAGTAAGTACAAGCGATCCTGAAGACCAAGCTAAAAACTTTGCTGAAAAAATTCAAGGGTACGAATTTGAACTTATGCCTTGTTTAGATGTAGAAACAAATTTTGATAATCTTAATGATTATGTTCAAAGATTTGTAGCTGCATTTTCAATGTATTCAAACAAGGAATTATTACTTTATACTTATACAGGTTTTTTATCAAGCTTAAATAATACATCTTTAAGCATGTTCAGTAAAGCATGGATGGCTAATTATAACAATTGTGAAGATTTGGATAGTGTTGCAAATGATGCATTAGCTTCAGCTGGTATTGAAATTGTTGGCCATCAGTATACTGAAAATTGTACCTTAGGAGCCTTTTATGGAGATTTAAATGTCTTTACAGATGGTGTAATAAGCTTAGAATTTCAAACTTCTAAAGGAACTTGGAAGCTTGATTCTAAAGGCTGGTGGTTTGAATATGAAGATGGAACTTATCCTAAAAATTCTTGGGCTAAGCTGCCTATAAAAAATAATGATGCTGATAATGTTGCTTGGTTTTTATTTAATGAAAATGGGTATATGCTTTATTCTTGGCAGCAAAAAGATGGTAACTGGTATTACTTAGGTGGAAGCAATGATGGAGCTATGAAAACAGGCTGGATATTTGATAGTAATTATAAAAGATGGTTCTATTTTGATGACTCTGGAGCTATGCAGACAGGCTGGCAAAAAATTAATGATACATGGTACTACTTACAAGTAGATAATTTTACAGATTCTACTACTAATACTTCCTATGTCAAAGGTGAAATGAGAACTGGCTGGATTAATTTAGATGGAAAAGATTATTTATTATACAGCACAGGTGAAATGGCACATGATACTGTAATCTATGATTACATAATAGATTCAAGTGGAGTTGCAACTAAAAATACTTTAGAAAAATAAATTCATATTTAATATTTATTGCATAGTCGAATTCGACATGTTAAAATAATATAAAGAGAAGTAGCTATCTAGTAGCTACAAGGCAGCTAGAAAACCTCTAGCTGCCTTTTATTATTCGAAAGGAGAATTATTTTGACTTTTTTAAATTTAGATACCATAAAAAATAGCATTATCGATAATGTAGTAGACACTTTAAGCAGTAATGCAAGAACTGAAAATGAAAAAGAAGCACTAAAACAGGCTTTAACTTCCAAAATAAAGGCCAATACTTTAATATCAAATGCACCTTCTGGAGATATAACAATTGATGCAGATTCAATAAATAATGTAATGAATAAATTATATATTGATCTTCTTACAACTTATGGGGTGCTAAATAATATAGGGGAAGAATTATCAAAATACAATGTAAGTTACTCTTCCTATATAAACTATGTGAATTCACGTATAAATGAAATCAGCGATGCTTTAGAAGCTTGCAGACACTCCTTAACAAGTATCTATATGCCTGCCTATCACATTGAAAGATTTAGAACAGCAGATAGTTTTGATACGACAAGGAGTCTACAAAAAACAAGGTATGATGGATACTTTCCAAGCTATTGTTACTGCAATTATGAAAATAAAGAACATAGGCTTACCTTGCCCTTATTAAGGCAGGATAATTCCTTGCGTTATGATGACAAGGTTGAAACAGCGTATATTACACCTTTTTTCCAGCTTGGCAGAGGGTTTACTAATTTAAAAAATGACGAAACTAATATTGAAAACTGCTTAGATGACAGTGAAACTGACTTTTGGAATACAAGTATCCTTTCAGATAGTAAATTAGAGGTAAGCTTTATAGACAAAAAACCTAATGTACTTTTTGCTGGAGATGGTTATTACTATGACATTGACAATGGGGCTGTATGCGAGCTTGAAATTAACTTTGAAAGTGTAAATACAGTAAATGAATTAGTATTAAATCCTTGCTGTAATTATCCAATTAGAATAGTTGCTGTAAGATATAAGCAAACAGATGATGAAGACGAGCCACTTACAGAATTAGTATGGCCTGAGAATGAGCAAAAAATGCTTCAAGATAAATTTACAAAATCACAAGTGAGTTTTAAATTTCCAGATATTCTATGTAAGAAAATTTATATTTTATTTGTACAGGAGCATTATTTAAGAAAAACTTATTTGTACAATCCTCAGGATGTATACAAAAATTCTTTATGGTTTGATAGTAAAAATAGTGTTAAACCAAAGGTTTTAGAAGCTGAATTTCAACCTACTTATGGCGATAGAGAGTTGAATTCGACTATTTGGGACAATGTAAATGATAGGATAGTAAAAAATGAAAACAAGGATCTTGCAGCCATTATAATAGGGGATGAAAAAGATAATAGAAAGGTCATTAAATATGATTATAACTATGGTTTTTACTATATAAGCTGCTATAACAACCATTATGACAGAGCAGGTTTTTATGTATCTAAAATGATTAATCTTGGCAATAACATAAGAACAATTAAGCTTTATACTGATGAAATTCATCAAAGGGATAGCCTGAATCATTATATTACTGACATTGAATATTATATAGCTGGTTCAGAAAATCCAACTATGGAGGATTGGCTTCCAATACTTCCTCAAGGAGTTACAGAAATAAAGTCAGAGCTTTTAGAAATTACTGGGGGAAATTATGCTTATTTGCGCTTCCAAACAGATGAAATTTTAAATGTTATGAAGAATGGTGTGCCTATTAATTTAAAAAAGGATAATACTATAGTCTTTGAAAAAGATTGTTCTAAAGATTCTGCTGGTCACTATTATGCAATTAGAATAAATAATTACGATTTTGATGCTGTTTATAGTGTAAATTATAAGCCTATTGATGGTTCTAATATATTAGATTTAAGTCAAAAGCTAGCAACTTCCATTGAAAGTTTTGATGGCAACAATAAGACCTTTTTTAAACTTAATGATGAACCTTATATAGATGACACAGATAACTACTGTAGTGTAAAGCTTACTGATCTTAGTAAAAATACTACAGGTACAGAAATAGAAGTTAAAAATATAACAGAAGCCGCAAATCAAAGCATTAGCTACAAGAATTTTATAGGAGATGGAACTTATCAATACTATGTTTATAAGAACATAATATATTTTAACAAGCCTATTCCTAAAAATTATATAGTAGATATTTCTTATAGGCATTTGATTTCTAAATTTAGAACTAAAGCTATATTTAGAAGAAATTCCTCAAAGGATGGATGGCTTACTCCAATTTTAAATGAGATAAAGTATGATATTGAAACTTATTAGGAGGCAAGAAAATGAATGGATATGAGTATAGACAAGATAATGCTGCTTTAGATTCAAGACTTAAACAGGAAGTAGCAAAAATACAATTTAAATACCAAAATGGACAGATAAAAACCCAAACAGATTATGCTTATGAGTTAAAAAATGCCATTTTAGAGTTCTACAAACAGCTTGGAAAGCCTACTATGAAATTCATACCTGCAGCTTCAGTTCCTTTTTATGAGGAATACACAGCTATGATTGAAAATGCAATAAATGATATGAATACAGTAATTCAAGGGTGTAGCAGCAATTATGAAACTTTAAATTCCAGCAGACAAAAGACAGAAGACTCTATAGATATACTTGTAAATAGAATTGACCAAATAGCTGCAACAACTGATTTTATAAAAAATAAAATTACTGCCATAAGAAAAGCTTCGGATATTATTATTTCAGATGATTTTAGTGATGGTACAGGCTATAAAGCACAGAATTCTTTTATTGATACTTCCTCAAATGCTTTAATGCTAGGAATTGTTAACAGTCAGTCTATTTCAGATAACAATATAGATATAGAAATCCTAAATACCTCAAATGGCTTTCCAGGTAACACTCATGAGGTATATAGCACGGTTGGAACTATAAATAATAAGTTCACCTTTAAAGGTGAAAACAACACTCACATTAAGTTATCTGCTATAAAAGAGAATGATGTAAATAATAATGCTGCGTCTTCATATACCTCTACAAACTGGTTTGAATTTGAAATGTATAATATTTCAGACTCTATTAAAGAAGACACCTCTATGATAGGTTTTTCCTATACTGAGGGGATAAAATGGGTAACAGATGATGACACTCTTTATTTAAATTTAAAGTTAACCTTAAAATCAGAAAACAACTCTAATTACGTGGTAATAAAAGGTGCACCTAAAACCAATGAAACTGCTAATCCAATATTACATAAGGTAATAGTTTCAGATGACCTAGGGTTACTTCAAATTATAGAATTAAATAGAGAGTTAGTTGGTACACTGGTAATCCCATTTTCCAGCCAAAAGGTTAAATATGTAACTTTAGAACTTATTCAAACAGAATTTGTAAGCACTCAAGTATGCAGGCAATACGGAATCAACATTGATCCAACTAGGGTATCAAAATATGATAGCGATGATTTACAAGGCTATGTGGAGGTTGAAGCTCCACTTCAAAGTATTGAACTCCTAGGCCTTAAATATGATAAAAGAAATAGAAGCATAATTTATCCAACTACTGCTGATACGGAAAACTTTTTGGATGATGCCTATGTAAAAGCACAGCTTTTTTATAACACTATAAGTTCTGATGGAAACTTAATAAAAAGAGAACCTGTAAATGCTAATAGATACAGCATAGGAATAAGTGCAGTTGATGTTAGATATAGAAAATATGTAAAAATTGGAACTTATATTTCTAAGACCTTTACTGCTTCAAATCCAATAAAACAGCTAATATTTAATTCAGAAGATTATATTCCTAATTCCTTTAATAATTATGTCCCTGCTACAGGAAATATAAATGACTTTATTCAATATTCCATAAGCTTTGATAATGGAGGGGAATGGCATCGTATATATCCACGTCATAAGGCTTCAAGTGGATCATGTACTATTATTGTAAATTCCGACTCAGCAGTATTAAACCGTAATCCAAACATTACTTATGTAGATATGCTGACTTCACCAAGCAGCTTCATAATAAAAATAGAGCTTTCGAGACCTGAAGATATTATTGATGAGACACCAATAGTCTACAATTACAATTTAGATATAAGCGGGAAGGAGAGCTTTTAATATGATTAATATGCAAGAATATCAACTTAGGCAAAAAGATGAACAGTATTCCCTAGAACTTTTAAAAGAAGGTCATGGAGCAACAAATTATCAAGTTAATAAGAGAATAACTGAATTCTTTGAAAACAAAACTCCAGGACTTCCTTATTTTAAGCCAATTACATTAAAGAAATATGTTAGATCTGATAAAAAAGATTATAATAATATGTTTAAAAACATAGAACAGGACTTGAAAAATGCCTTTCAGGTATACAATACTCAAACTAATTATGAAGTGCTTATTAATGGAGATTATGATATGCAAATGGAGGAAGCTAACCATTCCTTAGATAAATTAATTCTTCAAACAGAGCTCTTAAAAAAATATACAGAAACTAAAACTGCTTATGAACCTTATATAATAAAGTTCAATGATTTATCTATGGTTAGTACACGAAATCTAATTACTCATAATATTCCTCAAAGTACAAGTGAAATAGATTATGATATATCAATTTTAAGAAATGAGCTAAGGTCTACTCCAAGTGATAAAGTTGATATAAGCACAACTGGAACCATAAGTGTTGATAGCAGTAATGCTAAAGTCATTTTAAACAAAGATATAACTTCAATTCTAAGTGAAATAATAACTGATATGCTTACAATATCTACAGTAACTTCAAATAAAGAACCTGGAACCTTAACCCTTCAAATTGATTTTGCAGAAAATCATGAGGCTTCAAGAATATGTTTAAATGGCTGTAGCTTATACAACACTAACGTTAAATTATTTATCTCAGAGGATGGCACTAACTTTCTTGAAAAAAGCAATATTGCTGGGGATTCAAGTATGTCTTGGAGATTTAATGCTATGAATATGAAAGCCTTTAGAATTATCTTTGAAAAAACAAGTTTTGATTACATGGATAATGATAATAACGAATTTTATTGCTATTATATGTTTTCTAATTTATCTGTTTATAATGATAAATACAAGAAATCCAGTGTATTTACAAGTAAAACCATAGAAATGGAGCAGCCAGTATCAAATATTACAGTAGATCCAGTTCATGAACTGCCTCCACATACTGATATAGCTTATTTTGTAGGCTTTGAAAACAAAAACGATGATGTAGAATGGAAGAATGTTGAAGCTGGAAGCAATGTTGATTTAGGCCTTCTTACCAATGAAAAAGAAATATTAACCTATGAAACACAAAAATTTGAGTTTTCTGAACTAGCTAGATATGACAAAGTAAATAAACAATATTACTTTAAGGTTTACCCCTTGCCAGATAATACAAATTTAAATTCTATTTATCTAAGAGCTGGTCATTCTCAATGGCTCATTGAAAGACTTGATGTAAATGATAGATATAAAAATAAGTCTATAGAAGATATTAAAGCTGATCCTAATAAAGGAATTCCTGAGGATAAGCACATAATACATGATGCTGTTCCAGCAGATAAAGTATGTCATACTGATGATTACTCAAAGGCAAGGGTTACAGATATAGCACCGTTAGATTCTACAGTTATGGATATAAGATGTGAAAGGGTCAATAACTATTTTATCATGAGTCAATATGCCATATGTGAACAAGAAACCATAATTGAAAATAGATATATTACCTATGATGTTACAACTGAAACCTTTAATGCAATGGTATTGATAAATGGAAGACAAATCTTCCCTAAAAATAATAAATACAGCTTTAAGTTAAATGCTGGAGAAAATCTAATACAAATAATGGTTTTATTAATTAATCATGACTTAACAAACTTAGATAATGAGGATAAAACTAAGGATGTGAAAAAAATAAAGCACAATTTTAATTTATTAGCTTATTGCAAGGAACTATATGCTGGCCCTGAAATGCAGAGAATAAATTACAATAGCCTTATAAAAAACATAAGTAATCAGTCCTTAAAATACTATTCTGTAAAAAAAGAAGATATAAGCAGCCATCCCAAAAATGAAGCTCCTCGTGTAAAAGAATTTAAAAATGTCATAGTAACTGTTTTTGATTTAAAAAATAAAGCTGAAAAGATTAAAGATCCTCATTACTATGATAACCTAAACCTAGAAGTAAACGTCCCAGACGTACCGATGGCTATGGGAGATATGGATTATAACACTAAAGAAAAAGCTATGGATGACGGCCCTGGTGATGGCCCTATATATGATGAAAACAATGATGTGCTTAAACCATCAGATGATGGACATTATCCTCCATATCATTCTCAAGAAGTTTATATGAACAATACTCCATACTTTAGAATGTATATTACTTATAAGCATATGCTTAATTCAACTAAGGAATACCTTAAAAATGCAAAAGGAAATTCAAACGTGAGACTTAGAATCATGGCAAAATTATCTACTGCTGATTACACAGTATCTCCAGCAATTAATTCTATAAAGATAGTAGGTGAATAAAATGGCTACAACTTTAACATATAACTATCCTGACAAGGATGATGCAGTTGCTTTAAATTGGACAACAACCGATATAGGGGCTGACCATTATAAGATTTACAGAAGAATCTTAGAAACAGATGCAGCCTCTAATAAAATACAAGATCAAAAGACTACATCCTATTTAGATAATAGTGTGTTAGTAACAAAAAATATGAAGGTTCCTCAAATATCAATAGATCTTCAAAGAGAAGTTGGGAAAATTAAAATATCCTTTGTAAATAATCCAGATAATATCAGAAATTATGTGTATTCTGTCTATATCTATGATGTAAATGATAATCTGCTATCTGCTTCAAACCAAGTGCAGATATATATTAAAAAGGTTCCAGACAAATATTTCTACCTAATTAAAAAAGCTGATATGCCTTTAAATAAGCAAGATAAATTCACAGAAACAACAGTTAACTTTGCAGAATTCACTAATATGGACAATGGTAAATATATAATTTATTTATATACTCAGCTTGGTGATATAAAAACTGATAAAGTTAGTGCTAGATTTGTAATAGATAATACTATCTTCAAAAAAGAAGAGCATTTAGATGTGCCAAATGCAATAAGATACAACAATAGATATAGAGGCCCTCATGAGTCAAAGAAAAAAGACTTTGCCATAATGGAAATCAAAAATAATATAAATAAGCTAAAAAAGAGAGTTTCATACTTACAAAACTACAAAAAAGGCTTTTTAGATAAACCTGAAACCATTAATGTACAGCTTACAAACTTACTAGAAACCATAGAAAGTAGCATGGAGGATATAAGAAAGGAATTAAAATATGAAGAACGTAATAATTAATAATATACCAAGTGCAAATAGAAAAAACTTTGGTTATAAATCAATTAACAGAAGTGATGAACATAATGAAAATCAAAATGAAATATTAGCTGATATTCTTGACCTTTATAACAAAACCAATGCAATTGAAAGATTATTAAACAGAAATATGGACTTTATTAAAGAAGAAAATACGTATTTAACTTCCTTAAACAAAATTATGCTTCAAAAATATAATGATTTGCTCACTCAATATGAAGACTTTAAAAATAGTGCTACAGAAAGAAGACTGCTAATAACTCCATCTTCCTGCACTACAGATGACAGAAACTATGGGGCAGTCATAGAAACAAAGACTTCAAGTATCACCAAAAGACCAACTTTAAAAGTATCTAAATTTGTTATTTTTGATGAAGCAGCTGATTCTGTATATCTTCCAGACACCTTAAATGTCACAATAATAAATGAAGATTCTAATGGCATAATAACTGAAAGCGATAATGATATATATTCTCCATTTTATAAAGACGAAAATTTATACTGGACACGAAGGGTAGTTACTGATAATTCAGTAGAAAAATTAACAACAAACTATGTAATAACCCTGCCTGAAGAAATAATGACAACCCCTTTAATGAATGAATTATACATTAATCCATTCCTTTGCAAAGTAACTAAAGTATATTGCAGATATGGAGATTCTGCTGCCTGGGATCTTATTGATGGATTAGATTTTAATCCTGCTACCGCTAATGCAGGCATTAACTCACAAGATAGTGATATAGAATCCATAAGACCTTTTAAATTAAATTTTGAAAGCAGAAAAATAAATCAAATTAAAATAACCGTTGAAGCAAGCAGATATACAGAAGTTGAAAGTAATTACAGGACTTTTTTATATGGACTTAAAGAAGTAACTGGTTTTATTAATTATTATAGTGATTATGAAACTTCTTCCTTTGAATTTGAAACCAAGATTCCTGATACAGATGGCTATGAAATAACAGGTATTAAGCCATACTTTAACAATGGCAGCGATTCAAGCATGTATTATGAAGATTTCAATTATGATTTCTTTTATAAAGACAATAATGATGAATATCATAAGATAACAGATACCTTCCCATTTACACCTGCAACTAGCAATATCAAGGTAAAATGTATTTTTGGTGAAAGTTATGACGAAATGAATATTAGAAAAATAGAAATTATATATAAAAAAAATAGCTAATATTAGATTGTAATATTATTGTAATTTGCTATAATTTATATATAAAGGATATTGATTCTAAATATGTAAAGGGCTTATGAATCAATAGGTTCTCTTATATAGTTTTAAGTCTATTTCGACTATATATATTTAAGAAGATTCATAAGTACTTTTACTAAATTACATTAAAGGCAGGCGATTTATAGTGTCCGAAGACAGAATACTGAATATAATAAAAAATTTAAATTATTTATTAAGCACCCTAGAGCAAGTTTGTGCTCAAAAATTAATCAACAATGTTCCAAGCTCTGAATATGACAGTATTTACATCAATTTTGAGTTAAGCAAAAACTCAGATATAATATTTTCCGTATTCAATTCCAATACAAAATGTATTGTTAAAAAGATATATACTCTTCCTCAATTGTTAAAAAAATGTGCAGATATCTTTTCTGTTATGAGTTTTATAGATGAAGACACTATAACTTTATACAAGAAATCAAAGGAACGCATTTATAATACAAATACAATAGTAAGTATGTAAAGTGGTGGAGAATAGTATGAATAAAGAATTTATTAAGATGCAGCAAGCAGCAGCAGAGAAAAAGCTGGTTACAAAAATTAAAGATAACATGCATAAACATAAGACAACTAAAGAAATATTTGAAGAGGATAAGGAATGCTTCACTTCATGTCCTCGATACAATCCATGTCCTATATGCAGTAAATGTGAGAATAAGGCAAGCCATTTATATATTAAATGTGAACTTTGCCAAATACCAATGTGCACCCATAAATATATGGATAGACAGCACATGATAAAAAGAGAAAACAATACTATACAGGTTTCAAGAGAAACTATTGATAAGCTAAAAGCTATTGCAGCTAAGAGAGAGCAGGTGATAAACAATGAAAATAGTGCTAGATAATAATATGAATGCTGAGGATTATACAAGAAATGGGCAAAATATACCTAAAAAGCCTGAACCAGGTCAGCCTATTATTTGCCAGTATTGCAACGAAATAATATATCCAAGTGAATTTTCAAAAGATTCTTTTCAAAGAAAATTTGAATTTAAATGGCATTTGCATCCTTGGTGTAAGGAAGCTATGTTAAATCAAGCTGACAGGGGAACTCCAGGGCTTATAGATGAAAGAAAAAAGGCTGCAAGACGCCTTGAAGAGGAATAAATAAATTCAGATACTACTGATAAAACTGCCACTTCTAAAAATTTAGTAAGAACAAGGCGGTTTGGAGAAAAGATCTAAGAAGAGAGGGAGAATAATGTTAGTCTTAATCCCATCACTAAATTATTCAGGTAGCTTTTATGAGAAATAAACAATATGAAGTTGATTATAGCAAAGATTATCAAAGAGTACATGACTTAGTATATGAATATAAAAATGGTTCAATGGATGCTGCAGATAAATTATTGGAGTCCTTTGCAAAATTCTTATCCAATTATGCAGTACTAATAAAGTATGGTAAATACAATTTAAATTACTATTCTGTAAGAAGCTTTATAAAGCTATTTGTTGAAGATCCTAAAGATAGAAAATTATTAAATTCTCATTTTTATAATCAATATGCAGGGAAGAATGTAGTATTCTCAACAATTAATACAATCATGAATATTTTTCATGAGTCAAGCTCTGAAGATATAAAACAAGATTTGAAAATAATATTTTTTAATATGTGTCAGAAATACAAGGATGTAAGGCCTAGTTTTCATACCTATATAGATAAAAATTTCCACTATTATGCCTATAGGTACTGGGAGAAAACTATACGAGATCCCATTGGACGTGGAAGCTCTGTAAGTATTTCTACACCAATTAAATCAATTAAGTTTGTAGAAGATACCAATCTTACCTTTGCAGATATATTGGAAGATGTGCAATCAAAAGTCGAAAACGACTATACTTTAAATAAGATAACTGTATATTACGATATTAAAACTTCCTCTATCCCAGTGGCTTACGGGGAAGAAAATAGTGATACATATAATAATACTTTTTTAAATACCAACTGGATAAATGGTATTACTTGCAGCACAGCCTTTAAGATCCTTACTCCTTTAGAACGTAAAATTATTAAATTATGGTATATAGATAATCTTACCGACAAAGAAATAGGTGATAAATTTGGCATCTGTAGAGGCAGCATAAATAAAAGAAGAAATATTGCCAAGACAAAGATAGGGGAGTATTTGAAATATAGAAAAGTGGAGTAATATTAGTTAATACAAATACTTGGTACACAAAAACTGTTATAAATGTGATTTTTACATTTATAGCAGTTCAACTTAAATTGTGCAGACACTGTCTGCACAATTTAAGAATTTTACCTGATTGATTTTCTCTGATCTTTAATCATCAGATATTTCCCCATCAAAGAAATTAATGCGTTTTTCTAAATCTTCAATAGTTGGCAATGCATCTTCAAATTCATCTGGTAATTCTCCAAATAGTTTGTATTCACTTATTCCAATTGGTTTTGTCATATCTTTAAGGGCATATTCTGCAATTAACTTATTTTTCTCTCTGCATAATAAAAGCCCAATAGTTGGATTATCCTGTTCTGTTTTTAAGATATCATCAACAGCAGAAAGATAAAAATTTAATTTACCTGCATATTCAGGTACAAATTTTCCTGTTTTCAGCTCAATGACTACATAGCATTTTAGTTTTAAATGATAAAATAATAAATCAATATAGAAATCTTCTCCAGCCACTTCTATGTGATACTGATTTCCTACAAATGCAAAGCCTGAACCTAGTTCTAAAAGTAACTTTGTAACCTGCTTTACAAGTTCTTTTTCTAATTGAACTTCTAACATATCTTCCCTAAATGTAATAAAATCAAAATTGTAGGGATCTTTTAAAATTCCCTTTGCAATTGTACTTTGTGTCTTAGGTAAATTTTTTTCGTAATTAGTGGTTTTTTCTACAAGTACTTGCCTTTTATATAGATTTGTTTTTATCTGAGTAGCCAATACATTTAAAGACCATCCATTTTCTATAGCCTTTTCAATATACCATTTTCTTTCATCCTGTGATTTTACCTTATCCATAATCTCAATATTATGTGACCATGTTATTTGTGCAGACACTGTCTGCACAAATTCAAAATCTGTATATAATTCTGCAAATTTACGCATGTATTTTAAATTCCTAATAGAGAAACCTTTTATTTCAGGGAATTCCATTTTAATATCCTTTGCAAGGCTATCTATAAACTTATTGCCCCATTTGCTATTATTAAGAATCACATTACCTATATTCCAATATAATAGTATAAGTTCTTTATTCACAGTTTTTATAGCTCTATATTGTGAAGCTTTTATTTCTTCCTTTATTTTCTGAATGGTTTGCAAATAATCATTTTCATTAATAAGCATCATATCCCTCCATTTCTGCTATGATAAATTTAAGATACCGAAATGCTTCAAACTGTTGTATCCTTCTTTAAAATGGATTTGCCTCTAAAACCTCAGCTACCTCTTGCAGCTTTACTTTTTCTAAATCAAAATCCTCGAATTTCTTAATATATTCATGATATATTTTAAAATTTAGTACGTCAACATTAAACTTTATTTCATATTTATTTGATGCTATTTTTTAAACTTACAACATTTTTAAAATTAAAAATGAGCTATCGCTAACAGATTTTTATCAGTTAATGCAAAAGCTCCTTTTTCGTAGTTAAAATGTAAATTATATAGTTTTAAGTCTTGTACGTGAAATAATTTTATTTCCTAACCTAATATCATCTTAACCCTATATTGGATATTTTGTCAATATGAGATAAAACAAAAAAATCTAGCATAAGCTAGATTTTAAGGTAAAACTTTTGCAACATCTTTATAAAATTTAGATGTTTTGCTAAGTAATTTTTTATAATGTTCAGAATTAGAATTATAATAGTCTCTGCCTACAGGTGTTATTTCGTAATACTTCTTTTGGTTGTAATCATACATGTAATTTATATATCCATTTTTAATCATGGAATTAATTACAGGATAATAAGTTCCATGAGATATATCCCATGTAATGTCAAAACGCTTTATTTCGTCTAGAACTTCTTTAAAATATACTTCTGAATCTTTTTTCATTATATATCCCAGTGTAAATAGTTCTAATAAATTGCCAGGCGTAATTTTGGTTATTTTTCTTTGTTCCACTTAAACAAGACCCTCCATTCCTTAGATTTAACTTCTACATTCTACATTTTTCTACCACGAATTCGACCTACAATAAGTCATTAAATTATATACAAAATTAAATAAATATTTAAATTCATTTAATTTTATACCCTACCCTTTTTTACATACATTTTTAACTACATTTAGCTAAACCTTAGCATAGCTTACATTAATAATTAAGTCAATATACTCAAAATTTAATTATACTTAATAATTATATCATTTTTTTTATAGCAAAACCATTTAAAGAAAATTTGCCGTAAAATTAAATTTACGTTGCTATTCACTGAGATAATATTCACTTTATTTTCATAACATACGAAAACTTTAATAAGATTCTCAGAAATATAAGAATATACGAATATAAGAATAAGGAACATACCTAAAATAGGCGTTTAGAAGCCAAGAATATAAGAATATATATTCTAAAAAATATATATTCTTATATTCTTAGGATTATGTTGTTAATTTTTATGCGTGAAGTTTTTTATTTAGTAGAAGGTGAGGGGAGAGGATCAAATTTTTTTAAGAAAATTAATATGTAAATAAAAACATACAGCTATGTTATTAATTTTATAACTAGCTGTATGTTTTTTGATTTACATTATATTATGTAATCATTTATTAATTTTTTTATCACTTATTCTATATCATACCCATTTGGATTTTTAATTTCTCCAATTAAATTACCTTGTGAATCATATTTGGGTAAATATTTTATCTGTGTAAATATTTTATCATTAGCTAAAAACGGCTTTCCATCCTTATTCAATATTTTTCCGTTTACAACTTGTGCTCTAATCGTATATGAATCAGCATAACCACTATTTAAACGTCCATCATACTTATCATAAATACTATTATGTATTAAAAGATATTCTGGGGCAGTTCTACTAATATCTATAAAGTCATTATCCTTATTCGCAAAATATAAATTACCATCAACCATAAATAAGCCTTTTATAGCATGTCCTTGTTTATCTGAAAAATACATTTTTGTTCCATCCACACCATATATAAATCCACCAGATGATAATTTACCAGATGCATCAAAACAATAATCTCCTCCTCCAGTATTATTGTAATGTGCAGCTATAACAGGTCCACTGGAAACCATATAAGTATCCCACACAATAAAATACCAACTACCATTATCGTAAATCCATTCGTCTTTAGCATATTTCCCATTATCTTTTAAGTAGCTCCACTTAGATTCATACTTATCATATACCCAAGTTCCTGCAAAAGCAGCAGTAGAACTTGAACACACCATTAATCCAAGCAATATACACCCTATAATTCTTTTTTTCATTGTTATCATCTCCCTATAAATAATTCCTTAAACTTAATTTAAATATGTTGATCTATAAACTAATAAATCATATACATAATTAATAATAGAGTAGCTCCTTAAAATTTCATTCTATAAATTTAAATTCTAAAAATATACACTCATTACAATTTTATAATTAATTGTAATAAGTGTATATATCTTGATTTACATTATATTATGTAATCAATTATTTGCATTTCTATTATATTTATCTTATTCTAACTAACAATCAATAAAATATTAGCTATTGTTTACTATTCCAGAGCTCTCCAGTCAGTTGAATTTCTAATTTCTCCAACTAAATTACCATTTGAATCATACTCTGGTATATATTTCACTTCAGTAAACAATTTAGAATTAGTTGTAAAAGGTTTCCCATTTCTATCAAATATCTTTACTTTATCAACCATGCAAGGAATCTCATCTCTCTGTTTAGTAACATCATTGTAAAGCGTTATAGTATCATTATTAGAAGTAAAATCAGCTTCAGCAATACCACTTTTGGGACTTATATAATATAATTGACCATCAACAATAAATGCTCCTGTTACTCCATGTCCATCTTTATCAGCAAACATCAATGCATCAGAAAAATAATTTGAAGCAGTATCTCTTATAAAACCAGTTGCCATTTTTCCTGAAGCATAAAAATAATAAGTGTATTTACTACCTGGCATTTTCCAGTTTTGTCTATTATCAGCCATTTGCCCATATTCACCGAAATAATACCATGCGTTATTATAATAAAGCCATTCATTTTTAGCATAATTTCCATCATCTTTTTTATACTTCCAATAACGATCATATGATGGTCCACTTTCTTCCCAGGTTCCTGCAAAAACAGTAGTAGAACTTGTACACACTATTAATCCAAGCAATATACACCCTATAATTCTTTTTTTCATCCTTATCATCTCCCTAAAAATATTAAATTCTTTGCAATAGCGTCTCTTCTATTGCAAAGAACAATTGAAGAAACTAATCTAATGTTTCCGTATGAGTGCTATTATACCAATCATAAAGCTTTTTAAAATCTATTGAAAAAGTATTAGCAGGAATCTCTTTACCATTTGCATCTAATTTCGTATTATCTCTACCATCTATTGCGAAAGTTATTCTATTAAAATTAAAATTGCACCTAAGAGGTAAGCTCTGACCATCTACGTTCTCTTCTGCTATAAGCGCTATAGCCCAATCTGCATCTCTATCTTGCCCTTTATATCTTTGAACGCCTAACCCTACACTTGTCTTATTAGTTGCACCATATAAATATCCACCACATTTTGCATCAGAAGCAGTACTATAGAATTTTACTCCACAGAAAGTTTCGTTTCCTAATCCATATAATGTATTTTTCTCATCATATTTTTGAGGTGCCCCATTTTTTAATGCCTTCCCATCATATTGAATCCACAAAGATCCATTCATAGTATCTCCAGTTTTCTTTACGAAATTGCCTAATGCTGCATTTAATGCAGTTACTAAATCTTCAAGCAATCCCTTTATTTTTTTCAATACCTCCCATACATCTCCAATGTCTGTCCATATTTTCGAAACTTCATCATTTACTGCAGCCAATAAATCGTTTATTTGATCTTGAATATTTCCCTTGATACCTTTCAAGCGATTGAGTTCTGTTATTGTAATACTACTTTCTTCAACGCAAGAAGTGCTTATAGAACTTTTACAATTTTCTATTGTCCTAGCTTGAGGATCACCTGTTACAAGAACCCTTGAACCTTTTCTTCTTGGCGCTTCTCCTGTATCTGGATTTATATCTGTTGGCTCACAATGTCTTACCATATTATCATCAGCAGCATAAACTTTTCCTTCTTTATCTGTAAGCATTACTTTATTTGCATTATCCATTCCTTGATCAATTGCTACATAATTCTTAAAGTTCTTCCAAATTTGATCTGCTTCTAAGGTCAATTCCCAAATTCTTCTTTCATAGTCATAATGCCTGTGTCGAACACTTGCATATCTATTATCATATATAGATTTTGGTCTTATATAACGTGTTTCAGCTGGCATTTCTCCTGTTGGTACACATTCATTAAAGTTATACATAAGACATGCACTTGACATATATGGCTGAATTCTTATTTCTGTTTTTTCATCTATAGCCATATATAATTCAAATATATGTGTTACCACTTGAAGTCCATCAAGAGACTCAACTATTGTATTTACATGATATAATCTCATAATATCAATATAAGTTTGATATTTATCCCCTTGATCTGCATCATTATTCTTTGGAAATGGCTTTCTCATTCTCTTTGTTTCATTATATGGCTCAGCTTCTTGAATAGTTTTTGGTAATTCTTGGTAATTACCACGAATTTTAGTTTCTAGATCTATTCTTGATAATGGACCAGTATGCACATCTTTAATCGCTTCAACATCTTCGTCTCTATATTTCAAGGGAGAAATAGGATCATCTTTAAAATCAGTGTCACTTCCTTTATCAATAAGAGTTTTTAACTGACTTACCTCAGTAAAATTGAAGTTTGCATTACTAGAATTGCCACCATCTGAAGATCCTCCACCATTACTTGGATCTGAACCCGAATTTCCACCTTCACTTGAATCTGCATCAGTATCTCCATCTGCCATAGCAAGACCTAAATCCTTCAAACGTGCAAGTTCACTTTCTAAAGCTAGTTTATAATCATTACCATAAGCTAACTTTAACTCTCTTAACCTTTTAGCTTTTTCCACATCAGGTTTGGTAAAATACAAGTTTGCCATTGCGCTTTTAGTACCACCAGATAATTCATTTGTAACATCATTTTGATAATTTTTTGTTCCTGTATTGCCGCTATAACTCCAGCTATATTGCGGGAAATTAGGATAGCTTGCAGAATATCCATCAATAACTGCACCCGAAGCATCTTTATCTCCATTTTCATCATCTGTATCCCAATTTCTTTTATCATCCTTGGTATAGCCTTTGTTTAAATTAGAGTCCATATCCTCATAACTAGGGGTAGTATAGACATCTTTTTCTGATAAAAATGGCAAGGTTTCATCATGTAAACTTACATAAAAATATTTTCTTATGCCATTCCAAGCATCAGTCATTGTAGTATCTTTTGTATATAATGGATCTTCAAATAATCCAACATGGAAATCAAAAGTTGTTGCATTATCATTTTTAAGTAAAGTAACGCAGCCTCTTAAAGCTCCATTGTACACACCTTCTGTTAAGAGGTTAGTTGTATGAAATACATCTGGGTCGTATTCGTCTAAGAATGGTGGAGTATTTGCTTTAAATTGATCTCTTATATCCATTGTTGCAAGAGCTTGATTTAAAGAATTTATATTTTTCGCAGGAATAGTTACATTTCCTCCTGGAACCACAACATCTTTAGGATCTACTCCAAAGACACCATTTCCACTGTATTCAAATACGCCTCCATAAGCTGGTTTTCCCTCATGAGTATAGTCTAAATCTGATCTATTCCCCATAATTCTTCTTGTAGTAAAGGTAGCTATTTTAACCCAATTCTTTTCATCAGTTGTTTTAGGATCTTTGTTTACCTGATGAAGAAAATGATGATAACCATACCTATCTTTAAATTCAGTAGCATGTCTACCGTCAAGTAAATCTGCATTTAGTCCTGAATTTGGACCATCATTTGTTTCGTTCCATATTTTATAATCATTAAAAGTAATGGCAGGAACTGCGCCACTATCATCTGCTGTACATACAAAGTTTAGCAAATGTCTATCAATAGCAAAATTACCCTGAGCCGCAGTTGCTTTAAACCTTAAAGTAAAATTAGCATCCTCTCCATCTGACTCTTGAATATCTCCTCCAAATTTAATAGCCATTAATGCTCCGCTATCATCAAAACTATCGCGTAGCAATAAATTATTTGTAAGTACCTTTGATGTTTGTTCTTCTTGTAATATAGTGCTGTTATCAGCCACAATATTCACCTTCTATTAGTTTTAGTAACTCTTCGTAATCAGACGAATCTGTTCCGCCCTGGAATTGTTATCTATTCATATGCTTTTTGCATACCTATATTTTTATTATATTACATTTACATAGAATAATATAGTTATTTCTGTCAAATTTTATATTGAAAGTAATTTCTTCTATATAATTTAATTGATTAAATATATATACATATTTAGCTATATATATTAAACTTTCCCTATAACGAAATAGAAATCTTTTTAAATTTATATTTTTTTCAAACTACCTTGTCTCAGTATTATTTAATTTTCAAATCCAAAAATTTGCTACAATTCATACATGGTCGATTTCGAAGAAAAGAGCCTCTTTATTTAATTTTTTAGAATTCCGCTCAAACCATTGAAAAATGCTAATGTTTTATTTCGGGAAATTTACATTTCCCGAAAACACACTTTTTAGTAAAGCTATTTTTACTTGTTTCATCAAAAATCAAACTAGATTTATTTTACTCTTGAATATAATTCTCTCTCACAATAAATATATCCCTATATAATAATTCAGCTTTCATAATGTAATATTTTTTCCTTTTTTGTAAATAATATAGGGCGATAATTTTGTTTTTTTGAGATTTATAATATTAAATTAAATAAATAAATAAAATTATTTGTTTAATTTGTTGAAATATGGAATAATTAACTATATTTTTTAAATTAACATATATTACAAAATAAAATAAGCATCACAAAACGATTTATTTTTTGGCTATTCTGTGATACTTATTTATATATTTAGCTGCTATATTTATAGAAAGAGAGATTATTAACATTATGTGCTTACTTAATAGGAGTTTAATGCGTTTAAATTTATGGATAGAATACATAAATAAATATTAGCAGCATAAATTCAATTTTTGTGGGAGATGAAAGCCAAAGAACATATTATTAATACATTTACTTTAGCTTTCAAGGTATATTATAGATAACGAATAAAAATGGATGAGATTCAACGTTTCTATAGAGTTTAAAATTGAAAAACTATGTGTCGAAATCGACTTTAAACTTCAAAAACTTCATCATCTATACTTATAGGGATACGGTGCCCGTTGATGGGCTTTATGGTGTATTGCATATTTATTATAACACTTTTATTTTTGTATTACAATAACATTTTATATATTTTTTTCTAATTATTCTTATTATTGTATGTTTCTATCATTGTCTTTATAATATTTATACTTTGTTTCTTTTCCAATATGGATTTAAGTACCTGATCCATAAATGTCGTTCTGAAAATATAATATTTTACTAAAGTATATAAATCAGAGGAATATCCATTAATAATATTATTAGAAATATAACTTTTAACTAACCCTTTTATATCATTCTCTGTAACCTTATACCCTAAGTTTTGTTGCTGATGCTTAATTATAGAAAAGTATTCAATTTCTGCATTCCTTAAATCCATATTAGCAAGCTCCAGCTTTCGTTTAAAATTTGAATAATCAAAGCTTGCTTCTGTGTGAAGGTTGTCCAGCCTGCTTACAATTCCCATAACTTCAATTGGTGTTGCCTTTAATGGAATGACTATGGAATTAATTTTTAAAAGATATTCATTTTCTTTATCTTCCCATTCTTTATTTGTATAAGTTGACTGAATCATAATAGTCCTCCATTAGCTTATATTACCCATTTTATTTTCTAAAGCAGCATATTCCATTAGAAGCTTAAATTTATCATTAACATATTTATATTCTGGTGTGTCTTTTTTATTGAAATCACTTATTCCAGAAACTAATATTTCTAATTCTTTCTCAGATAAAGCTGGTCCAGAGCAATTATCAAATCCAAGATATATAATTTTTCTCGGTTTAATTATTTGAATTTCCTTTTCAAGTAACGTATTATTTATCATATCATCATTTGTCTTTTCATAAAGCGTTAAGTATATATCATAAAAATCCGCACCATTTCTATCGTAAAATTCTTTTATTCTTTCTTCTATAATACTGAGTTTAGATTCATTCAAGTTAATAGCAATTATTGTATCAGCTGCATAATTGCCAAATAATGAATCCTTGAGTATAAAATTCTTCCTTACAACATCAAAAATCTTTTGTATAATTTCACCATTAGCAAAATATTTATCTTCAATCCCTTTATTCACAATATGTAAAGAATTAAAATTTTCCTCGTTGTTCTTCATTATTACATCTATTCCTTTCTTAAAGCAAAAATATCCCAAATTTTCGTTTTAGAGAAGTTTTACAAATGCTTTATATAATCAGCAATTAGATCCAAAGACTCCTCATCTATTTTTTTATCTGATTTCATCTTTTCTATTAAAATTAATAAATTGAAAATATCTTTTTTGTTTATATCAAAACTATTTATCATAAAATCTTGCTGCTCTTTTGTAATTTTAATTGTTTCAAGAAAATCATATATGATTACTTGAACAGGATCATTATAGCCCTCTCCAACAAGATATTTAAAATAATAGGCCACTGCACTTTTAAAATAATCCTTCATTTTATAAAAACTCTCCTAAAATTTTATTTTATCAAAAGCTTCAGTTCCTCATGATCTTACGTCTCCTGAAGCATTATATCCCAAAGTTTCTAGCTCCCATTGTAATTTTTTCTCTCTATTAAAGTTTTTTTCTTCTAATAACTCACTTTCTAATTCCTTCTTTTTATTTCTAAACTTTATAAAATCGTTAAATAATTTGTACCTGTTAGGTTCAAACCTATCAAAAGCTCCAGCTTTAATAAGAGCTGTCACATTTCTTTTAGAAAATGGATTTCTCACATTTATCACTATTTTTCCATTTTTATCACGCTTTCGTGTGACATTAGCATAGTTTTTACTAAGTTCTTTTCTTAAGGTACCATTATTTACATCATCTAAAGTCCTTTTTAAAAAATCATCAAAAGAGGTAAATGGTCCATCAATTTTTATTAAAACTCTAACTGAATCAAGAACAGTTTTTCCTATTTCTTTTATTCCAAGAAGGCCAAACCTTATACTTTTATCTCCATTGTTTAAACTAACATTAAAATCTGCCTTAGATTCATTTATATCAGGATGAAAAATTTTAATATTTCTCTGTTTAACATCTCCTAAGGTTTTTGTAATCTCTTCTGTTTTTCCATCCATAGCATAAAAATTCATACATGCTGCTGCATATTCTGCTGGATAATATAAACTGAGCCAAGCTGTCTTATAGGCTAAAAATGCATAGGCATAAGAATGGGATTTATTAAAACAATATGCTGCAGAAGTTTCTATATTTTTAAAAACACTTAAAGCTTCTTCTTCTGAAAAACCAAGCTTTAATGCGCCAGTGCAATACTTTGAAGGCTCCTTTGAAATTCCGCATACCTCTCCTTTTTCATTAAATAAGGACTGTTTTCCATAAACAAATTCATTTCTGATTTCTGCTATCCTTCCTTTATCCTTTTTGGCCATGGTCTTTCTTATTCTCAAATCTGCATTTCCAAGACTGTAACCAGCCATAACTTGTCCAAGTTTTATAAGCTGTTCCTGGTAAATCAAAACACCTTTCGTGTCTTTTCCTAAAGAATCTATTAAATTATTTTCTATTCCTCTTCCCATAACTGCAGCCTTATATTTATCAACCATTGATTTTCCATCAGCACCTTTAGCTAAAGGCCCTGGGCGATTGCAGGCATTTACTGTACTGAGTCCATCTAAATCCGATACCTTAAAGTCTCTTATCATTTGTGTTGCCACATATTTAGACATTTGAAATATATTCTTTGTATTTCCATCCCTCAAAAAGCGGTAAACTTTTTCGTCATTTGTATCATCGCTTTGAAACCATCTTCTTTCAAGTCCTATAGTCTTCATAGCTTCTTTTATAATGCTCAACGACTTTAATCCAAGAACATCAATCTTCAAGCCATGAAGATAATGAATTCCTTCCATATTAAACTGCGATAGCAATAAAACAGCAGATTCACTCCCTACCATAAGGGGCATGTTCTTTTTTATTTTTTGAGAAGAAATAACAACGCCTCCTGCATGAATGCTAACTTTGCTTATTCCACCGCATAGTTTTTTTACAGCCTTTTCAAGCTTCTTGTCTTTAGCAAATAACTTTTGAAGCTTATCATAAATAATAACTGCTTGATTAATTTCTCTTTGTGATAACTTGTTATGATTATAGGAATTTTTTTTAATATCTTCTAAGAGCTCATAGGTCACACTTTCCCCGCCTAAAAAATCTGGGATATTCCTTGTAATATCATTCTTGAATTTATTATCATATCCATTGTTTCTTGCCAAAACTGCTTTGATTGCACTTTTTATTTTATACTTATTAAAAGCTGCAATCTGGCAGACATATTCAATTCCGTATTTGTTTTGAAAATATTCAATAGCCTCTTTCCTGTCTACACTAGCTACATCTGTGTCTATATCTGGCTCATCCCTTCTTTCAGGATTTAAAAACCTTTCAAAAATAAGATTATTTTTAACAGGATCAATATTTGTTATATCTAAACAGTAAGCAATTAAACTTCCAGTACAAGAGCCTCTTCCTGGTCCTAAAAGAATATCGTTATTTTTACAGTATCTGCACCAATCCCACAATATTAAAAAATAACTGCTGTATCCCATAGATGTAATTATTGTATATTCATAATTTAATCTTTTAATATATTTTTTTATAGAGCTTGTCTTCTTTCCTAATAAAAATTTCTTTTTAAACCCTAAAAACATTTCCTTTTTTAAATAACTATTAGGAGTATATCCCTTTGGGCACTTAAAGGATGGCATAAGGCTTTTTGTATCCTTTGGAGTAATATCCACATTGCACTTATCAGCAATCTTTCCTGTATTTTCAACTGCCTCTAGGGGGATATCATTTGCTTTACACCAGCTTATCATCTCTTCAGGAGTTCTCATATGGCTATTTACCTTAGAAATTTCCATATTATTTATAGATTTTAAAATATCCTGATATTCTTTATCTTCTTTATAAATATAATGAGTGTCTCCTGTAATCACCAAAGGCAAACCAGTTTCCTTATGAATTTTTAAGAGAGCTCTATTTATGCACATTACTTCATCACAATCATCATAAGGCAATATTTCTAAGTAAAATTCATCAAAAATATTTTGGAAGTATAAGGCTAACTCCTTTGCTTCTTCATATTGATCATTTATAATAAAATGCCCTATTTTGCTATATAATCCACCACTTAAGGCTATAATTCCTCTTCCATGCTCCTCCAAATAACCTTCCTCTGCTGAAGGCATTTCACAAGAAGGAAGTTTTACTTTATGTATTCCTGCCTCTGTGGTTATTGCATACAAATTTTCTACCCCTTCCTCATTTGCTGCAAGAAGGACCAAATGATATATTTCTTCATATTTTAATTTTGCTATATCAATGTAACTATCAATATGATAGATTTCATTTCCATAAATAGGCTTCATTTTTTTACAACTATTATTCTCCATTTGCTCTATACATGCTTTATGATAATCTATTAATCCATACATATTTGAATTATCAGTTAAAGCAAAGGCTACTATTTCATGCTCTCCATTGGAATTATTATATTCATTAATAGCCTTAACATACTCTACTGGAGAAGTTAGAGAATCCTTTATTGAAAACTTAGTATGATTGTGAAGTAACGCATATCTCATATAATTCTCTCCTCATAATAAATTAATCTAATTTTCTAACATAAAATAAATTCAATCCTCTAACATAAACTTAATCTAATCTTCTAGTACACAAAGTATATCTCTTTCATTTAATATTATAAATTCATCATCTCCATTTTTTATTGGAGAACCTGAAAAGGTAGTGTATGCAATTCTATCTCCTTCTTTGACCTGCATTGCCACTCTTTCACCATTTTCAAGAAGAGCTCCATCACCAACAGCTATAACACTTCCAACATAGGTAGGTTCTTTATCCTTTCCTGGAATTATGATTCCAGAAACAGTTTCCTCCCCTTGTTTCTCTTCCTTTACGATGCATCTTGCTCCAAAAACCTTCATTACTATTTCCTCCTTATAATTTTAAAATACTAATTTCTTATCCTTGCTAAACTTAATAAGATATGCCTATACCATCATCAATAATGTTTTTATTGTCCATACTTTTTATAATGTCTTCAATTTCGATTAATGTGCTATTAACCACTTCTTTGTAATAAGCTTTTTTCTCTATATTAAAAATATCCATTTCATCTTTAACAGTACCTACTACAGCTATATCATTAACTTCTTGGCTAATACTATTACCTTCATTTTTTGAAATACTTTTATTAGCACTATTTGTTTTAATTCTATTTTTCTTCCTTGAAGACATATTTTTTTCAACGTCGATTTCGACTTTTTGCTCATCATTAAGTTCAGCTATTTTCTTTTCTTTTTCTATTGTAACACTTTTTCTATTATTTTTAACTAATTTTTCTTCACTTTTTCTTTTTTTACTTTGAGTTCTCTTTTGATTCTCTTCAACTATTTCATGTGACTCAGTCACTTTATCTACTTCATCATGTACCCCTGACTTACAAAGCTCTCGAGAAGTAGAGGATTCTTTTGAATCAATTAGTTTTTTTTCTTCAGATATTTCCAAGGGTTCATTAAAATTATCTATATCACTTAACTCAGTTTCAACCTTTTTATTCTGCTTCAAAATCATTAAAATTAACTCTTCCTTTGATATGTCTATCAGCTTTTCAGCTTCTTTACTACACTCTAAACATATTCCATTTTCATTTACCTCTAAAGCTTCCCTTTTACATACTTTGCATATATGAACTTCACTTAGATCTTCCTCCGTAACATTCCTTCTGCAGGTAAAACAATAATTAATTTCCCTTATTTCTTCTACTTCCTCATAACCTTTAAAGTACTCTGTTATTTTTCCATTAACAATTTTAGCAGCTCTTTTTTCAATTTTTTTAACTATTACTCCAAAGTTACTTTGACCACATGCTTTACAGATTTTACACATAAAAAATACTGCCTCCTTCTATTATTGTCAGCTCTCCAAAATATATAACTTAAATATTAATCTATATTTATTTTATTATATCAAATGGAGTTGCTTTTGATAATATAGGTTTTATAAAAAATTTGAGTAACATAAAATGTACAATATTACGTTACTTATTTTGATACTAACATAGTTACATTAATGGTAACAAAATAAGTCACAAAATATGTACTAAACTTTATTACATATTTTGTGACTTATTTGCTGAATATTTTGGTGATCTGATATTATTTTGTAGGAGAATTACCTCTTTTCTCCTGAGAAAACTTAGTTAACATCACTCATTTTATATGTTTTATTAAACCATTGCTCCATCTCCACCTAGCCAGTATCCATCTATATAAGAATTTCTTATCATAACTCCTGTTTGATCTAAATAATACCATTTACCATTATCATTTAGCCAGCCAACCTTTGGCATTCCATTATTATTCATGTAATACCAATTATTATTTACTTTTACCCACCCACTTACTGGATGACCTGATGGGTTTGTAAACGCCCTAATAACTGAAGGGGAAAAACTACTTGAAGTTGTTGAGTTATATATTTTCCCGCTTGGTGAATAATTAGTTGTCGTTGTTGGTCTCAATACTACAACATTGTTATTATTATCATTATTAGCGCTATTATTGCTTGAATCTGAATTATCATCGTCATTTGAGGTATTTCTATCGATTTTTCCTGCTGTATCATTTACAGTATAATTAGTACCATTTATTGTTGCCGTAACAATTACTTTAATATATTTATTTCTATCGCTGCTTTTTAATCTATATTCTTTTTCATCAGCACCACTTATATCTGTATAATCTCCATCTCTTGTATCAGCTCGTTGCCATTTATAATCCAAACTTGGCTCTGTTCCTGTATATCTTACGTTAGCTTTCAATCTATGGCTTACTTCCTCTGTTCCACTTATGGAAACTGATTCCAAAATTGAATCAGAGCCAGTGCTAGATGCAGTTTGTCCTGTTACAGTGATAAGTTTATTTACTGTAATTCCACTTCCATCAGCAGCAGTAGCTATAATAGCAGAAGTTCCATTAGCTACTGCTGTAACAACGCCTTGAGCATTAACAGTTGCTACGCTTGGATTACTTGATGTCCATGTTACATTTTTATTTGTAGCATTACTTGGAGTTATATTTAGCGTAAGTATTAAAGTTCCGCCTTTTGTACCGATGCTGCTATTTCCGCCAATAGTTATCCCAGCTACTTTAACATTTGTTAGATTAGTGATTCCACTATTTCCTCCGGTGTTACCTGTACTTCCTGTATTTCCACTACTTCCGTTTCCTCCAGTATTACCTGTGCCTCCTGTATTTCCACTACCACTGTTTCCTCCAGTGTTACCTGTACCTCCTGTATTTCCACTACCACTGTTTCCTCCAGTGTTACCTGTACCTCCTGTATTTCCACTACTGCTATTTCCTCCAGTGTTACCTGTGCCTCCTGTATTTCCACTACTGCTGTTTCCTCCAGTGTTACTCGTACCTCCTGTATTTCCACTGCCTGTACTACTTTGCCCATTTACAGTTACAGCACACGTTGCATTTATTCCACTTCCATCATTGGCTGTACATGTTATTGTGGCACTTCCTGCTCCTACCGCATTTATATTTCCATTTTGATCTACTGTTACCACATTGTTATTACTACTGGTCCATGTTACTGTTTGATCAGTTGCACCACTTGGTGTTACTGTTTCTGTTAATGTTTTTTTATCTCCTATTACACAATCTAAATTATTTAAACTTAACGATATGTTTGTTACTTGTACTTTTTGAGGTTGATTAGCTACTACAATCTTACTTCCATTAACACCACTATCTATTAAACGCTGTTTTTGTTCTCCACTATTTACATAAAATATTGCATCATTACAACCATCAAATGCATTTTCTCCTATATATGTCACACTGTTTGGGATAACTACACTTTTTAGCAATGTACAATTATCAAATGCAAATTTATCGATACTCTTCGTACCTTCAGGTATAGTTATATTGTCTAAACTATTACATTCAGCAAATGCTCCATTTCCAATACTCTTTAAATTTTTAGGCAAATTTATACTAGTTAATTTATCACATCCGACAAATGTGCTAGGCTCTATACTTGTTAAATTGCTTGGTAAAGTTATACTTTTCAAGTTATCGCACATCAAAAATGCTCCTCCACCAATACTCGTCACACTTTCAGGTATTGTTATACCTTCTAGGTCATAACAATTGCAAAATGCCTTAATTCCTATACTTGTTACACCATCAGGAATTTCTGTACTCTTCATAGTTGAACATTCAGCAAATGCATTATCACCTATACTTTTTACCTTAATTCCATTAATTTCACTAGGTATATTCATATCATCTCGTAAAATATTATAACCTACTATCTTTTGATTAGTTGCATCAAATTTAAAGTCCAATTCATTTAATGTTCTACCATCAACTTGTATCTTAGTATCATGTTCAGAAAGACCTGAATTAATTAAAAGTTGTCTAATTGCATTATTGGGAACATAATATGTAGCATTATCACATTTAAAAAATGTACTAAATTCTATAGATTTCATACTTTTAGGAATTATTATACTTGTCAGGCTTGTACAACAGTAAAAAGTACCTTTTGATAGTGCTACAACACCATCCGGTATTTTTATGCTTGTTAAGCTATTACAATTATAAAATGCCTTAGACTCTATATTATTTACACTGTCAGGTATATCTATATTAGTCAAGTTCTTGCATCCATCAAATGCACGAGGTCCTATGTCTGTTATACCATCGTCTAATTTTACACTTTTTAAATCCTGACAAAATGCAAAAGCATCACAGCCAACACTTTTCACCTTCACACCATCAATTTCACTTGGTATTTCTACATCCACCTTGTTTCCATTATATTTGGTTATTGTCCCTGTATCTTTATCAAATTCATAATCCGAATTACCTACGATGTAAATTTGACTTTCTAATATTCCATTAGAACTATTAAGTAGAAGATTTTTTGTTGCAGCACTCTTCACATAAATTATACGATACTCGCTTTTATGCAATATATTACTTCCTACACTTACTATGCTATCTGGAATATTTAGCATTCTTAAATCAATACATTCACTAAAAGCATCATCTCCTATGGTTTTTACACCCTCTGAAATAGTTACACCTCTTAAACCACAATTCGTAAACGCCTGAGCACCTATACTTGATACTGTACCTGGTATATTTATCTCTGAAAGTTGTGTGCAGTTAGCAAATGCTGCTTTCCCTATTTGTGTTACTCCACTAGATATAGTCGCCTTAAGTAATCCAATACATTGAAAAAATGCTCCTTCACCAATGCTACTAACACTACCAGGTATAGTTATATTTCTTAATCCACTATTCATAAAAGCAACCCAACCTATAGACTTTACTCCATTAGGTATAGTTATATTTTGCAATTTATCACAATCTTCAAATGCAGCATCTTTTATAGCTGTTAAAGTATCAGGTAGATTTACCTCTTTTAAGTTACTACATCCAGCAAATGAATTATTTTCTATTGTTGCTACACCTTCTGGAATTTTTATACTAGTTAAACTAGTACAATTTTTAAATGCGCTATTTCCTATACTTGTTACTGAAATGCCATTGATTGTACTTGGTATTATTACATCAGAATCACTACCAACATATTTTATTATCGTTCCTGTAGCAGTATCAAATTGAAACTCTGAATTCTTAATAACTGCATTAACCGACTTATTATTCCATACTTCTACTGTATTGTTTCCTCCAGTTTGATTATCTGCTGCAAATACCTGTGTAGTTGCCTCCATACTTATGCACATACTTAACACCAATATTTTACTAATAAGTTCTTTATTTCTCTTTAACATGTTGTCTACCCCTTTTGTCAAAATATACTATTTCTATATTTTATCATGTCTGTATTAATAAATCCAATTATGTAAACATATTCTATTTTCTAATGTATTCCAATTGTTCCATGTATTTAATTTGATAACTAATATTTCATAGTGATTATTTTTAACAACTCCTTCCACATAAGATATTTCATTATTCAATCTAAATATTTCTTCTGCACATGTGGCAAAATGCAAACTTTTAAAGCTTGCAAATGTTTCATGATCTGGAGCGGTCGCCTCCTCAAGTAAAAACATAAATTTAATATCTCTAAGACATGCTTTTTCAATGTGCCGAGATGAATATAGTTTATTAATATAACCCTAAATCATAATCTTCAGCATTTTTCTTGGCGATACTTGATTTTCTCTTACTCGAAAATAAGTCGAATATAAATCTTTTAAATCCATCTACTCTACAAATTGACTTAGTAATCGCACTGAATCATTAGCTGGTATAATATAATAAATATTTAATGGAAGCTTTAATTGATAAAACTTCTGATTAATTGTATAATCTTTTTTTCCACAAAAATGAGCCGCGCACTAATTTAGTGCGACAGCCCCTTTTCAATTAGAAATATTATTATATTCTTTGTGCCTTTTTATCAATTACTTACAATAATGTGATATATATATTGTCTATCCCAATCACAATAACGAGGGACAATTCGTATATCCCCTCCACCTACAGCTATTGCTTTAACTTCTTTTGAGTTTTCCCATTTCATGCAAGTTAGATTTGCTAGAATTCTTGGATTAGTTTTATAATCTTTTTCAACAAGTTTAATAACCTGTCCTAGCTTTACCTGTATGCTTGAACCATTAGGATAACTTGAGGTCAATATATCACCATTAGAATTAGTAGTATAAGTTATTACAATAGGAGCATTTCTGTTATTAGAACTTGCTTCACTATCGTTCTCTTTTTTCTTTGCCGGTGTCTCCGCAATAATTCCGTCTTGATTTAAATAACATCCATCAATTGTTGTATTTACTGCCATTGTTCCATCATTATTCATGTAATACCATTTGTCATTATCCTTTATCCAGCCTGTTCTAAGCTTTCCATCTGATCCTAAATAGTACCATTTGCTTTTATCTTGAAGCCAATTTAATTTCATCTTTCCTGAATCATCACAATAATACCAGGAACCATTATCTTGAACCCAGCCGGTTTGTACTTTATCATCTTTATAATAATACCAATCACCATCTTTTTGATTCCATCCATTTTGTTTTGCTTGTTCTTTCTTAAGTTCATAATTTGCAGTAGCTTTATTTGGAGTACTATCGCTTGATGCATTTAATGCATATATAGCACCTCCTGCTCCACATGCAATAACTACCACTGCACTTGCCACTCCTAGAATTAATGCATTCTTACCCATCTTATTTTCCCCTTAGTTTTACTAGTTATAATTTCAACATAGTAATTATAACAAATCACATCAATATTTAACAGTATTTATATAGTTAGTAAATATATTCTTTCAATTCAAAAATCTATATTTAATATAAAGTTCTCAATGCTTAATATAAATGATAATCTCCCATATAATTTTAAATACAAAAAAGTACAAATAATATAACATTTAAAGTAACATATTATGTAACTAAAAATGTTATATTATTTGTGCCATTAAGTGTAACAAATATATTTATATAAATATTATAATTACTGTATATAAATCAATATACACAACAAAAATAATGCCTAATTATTATAATAAAAAATCACTCATAAATTAACTAAATATCGAAGTAATTATCACATTATAAGTTTCAAGAGCAGCACTAAACGGGAGCGCTATTAGCTTATTATTTATATCCTCTGAATTTACCCCAAAAAGAATTGAATAATCTCCAACCTTTCTTAAATTCTTGGTAAAAGCTTCTCCTGGCTTTACACCATCTCTTATTATGGCTAGCTTTCCTGTTTTAGCCTCAGATCTTGTAACTGCGCTATCTATTGCTATAATTAAAGCATCTTTATATTCATTCCTTATTTTCTCTTCAATGCTTTCAACATTATAAGAATCAACTCTATCATTCATTGTCCCAAAACATAATATATCTTTTTCTGCAAGAAGAGAGCCAACCATAGGACCATAGCTATCCCAAACATGCTCTGGCGTTCCTATACATAAAAATATTTTTTTCTTTGGATTTATGCATATTTCTGCTAAAACCTCAGCACTATTTTCATCTAATTTTCTAATAGTCAAGTTTCATTTCCTCCTCCCTCTATAGATATCACAATTAATAATCAAACTTATAGACGGAATATAAATCCACTATTGAGAAATTATAATCGTAACACTACACTAGAAATCTGATACATTTTTCTGGAGCAGGCATGTGAAATTGAGCTGTTGAAGGTTCTTAATGGGTGCTTGTTTCATTTCAGCTTGTCCAGATTTTACATCTGTACAAGCTGAAATGATGACAAGCTCATATTTAGAACCTTCCAGCGAAAATTTCACTAGTCCTGCAGAAGACAAATGTATTGGATTTCGGTAAGTTACCACATAAGTCTAATTCTTGCTTTGAGAAGTACAATCTTAATTGGAACTTATATTGTTAAAAATATTGATCAAGGCCTTTTCATCTGCTAAATCATCAAATCTTGTTATGTAATCACAAAATTCCATCATATACTTTTCATTTGCTGCCCCAATTATGATTCCATGTACTATAAATTTTCTTTTTTTCTTTAAAGCCTCTAATTTTTTTCTAAATTCCATAGATAAAAATTTAACTGGTTCTCCATCAGTAATAAAAAGTATATCTGCTTTTTTAAATTTATGCTTAGAAAGAGTTTCAACAGCTTTTTCCAACGGTGGCTCAAATTCTGTGCCACCACCATAAAAGGTCTCTGCAATTTCTATTATTTTTTTCAAATCATATTCATTCTTTTTTGAATCTACCACTTTATTTACGGTGTTATCAAATAATACGCATCTATAAGCTCTTTTAGCTTTAGTAGCTATTTGAAGCATTGAAATGGCAATGGCCTTTGCAAAATACTCCTTTTTCCCTTTCATGGACTCAGAATTATCTATACATGCTATAAGTGGCCCATTTATTTCATCTTCTCCCTGCACTTCATATTGAAGAAGGGTTTTATTTAAATATTTTTTATAAAATTGATTTTCTAAATCTTTATCTGATAAAAGGACTTTTTCACAGCTTAAAATTCTATTTATGCTGTTTCCAATTCCAACTCCTGCAATTGTAATCCCATATTTTCCTGGATTTTTATTAATATCTTCTATATAAGCTCTCATCTTGCCAAGTCTTTTTGAAATATGCTTAATAATACTGCTTTTAGTTAAAACTTTAGCAAGTTCAAGTTTTTCTTCATAACTAACCTTTTGTAATTTTCCATTTTCATCTCCAGGAGCTTTAGGAAGAGTGACAAAGCTTTTCATTACCCCCCAGTCTTTACTTAGCTTTTTTTGAACCTCTGCTAAAACATCCTTTAAGGAGTCACTTATTTTCTTTATATCTACAATTTCTGTACCTTTTTTCTGTGCCTTTAAGATATTGCTATCAGCCTTATCAATTAATTTTTTCAAATCGCACGCTTGTGCCTTTAAATCATCATCCTCAGGATCATACATTAACTGCTGGTTCACTTCTATAAGCTGCTCCTGGCAGGCAATGGCTGTATTTATATTGTCCATCAAAAATTTATGTTCTTCAGACTGCTTAGCCAAATTTTCAAGGATTTCAAGAGCTTTATCTAAAAACATACTCAAAGCATAAGTTGAATTAAATAAATCACAAGCTGTATTTTTCCTAAGCTTATTAAAGTTTTCATTATCAATTAATCTTTTTAATATTTTATTTTCAAGCTTTAGGGAAACAGCTACATTTTCCTCATTATAAACTTTTGGTGCAACCTTATATAAAGCATTAAATAAATCTTCGCTCAACTTCTCAAAAAATGGAGTTCTCTCGTTGTTTTCTTCTATGATTTCCCTAAGTTTTTCTGCATCCCTTAAGGCATCTTTAAAAATTTCCTTATCTATATAATCCAATTTAACAGAGCTAAAATGAATTTTATCATCCATTATATCTAAAAACTCAACATTGGCTGAAAGCATAATAACAAATCCTCCTATAACTATAAATTAAAAGCCATTATCTCCTTTATAGTACAATTTCCTTTTTAACATTTTCTGCATACTCTTCCATATCGTTTAAGAGCTTCATAAAATCATTAAATTCCTTGCTATTATCTCTGCCTTCTTTTTTCATTGAGCTAAGAATTCCATTTATGGTATTCACGCCATAATTAATATTCTTTATTATTTCAGTTACTGCCATAGTTTTATCAAACACATACTGATCAGAACCTTTATTATCTTCTAAATCAAGAAGCTGTTTTTTATAAGCTTCAAAAGTCACTTTTAAATTTCTCAATTTATTTTTATTTGGATTAGCTAATTTTTCTACCTCTTCTAAAATTGCAGCTAGATCTTCTTCATCTGTCCATAAAATATATTTTAATACTTCTAAATCTTGAATTTCAGCTTCATCCCTACCATCTAAAAGTGCCGCTGCTTGTACTATTTTTAAGCTTTCATTTTTTCTTCTATCTGAAATTACAATATTTTTCCTAAGTAATGTATTTAAAAGTTTATTATACGTATTTAGCACTTTTATGCTAATTGTAATTTCTTTAACTTTCTCATTTATAACCATTAAATCCTTAATGTTTATCTTACACACAGGCGTTTTCACTGTTTCATTTTCCTGTAATAAAGAACCTTCTCTTCTTCTATCTAAATAATTCTTAAATAAAGTTATCCTATTCCCAGGCTCATTAATATAATCTATATTCCACCTTAACAAAAACCTGTCATATAGAGCTATAAGGTTTTCCTCTTCATAATATTCATTACTAGCACCTATTAAAGATATTAGTGGTACTTTTTGAATTTCTTCATTAAAAAATAACTTTTCATTCATAATAGTAAGTAAATTATTTAATACTGCACTATTAGCCTTAAAAATCTCATCCACAAAGCTTATATTTGCTTCTGGAAGTTTATTTTTAGTATTTACTTTATAAATATCATTTTTCATTGCATTAATACTTACAGGGCCAAAGATTTCACTAGGCTCTGTAGTCTTTCCCATAAGTATTCTAAAATAGCTGCAATCCTCTATTCTATTTCTATACTCTTCTACTAATGCTGATTTCCCTGTTCCTGCAGGTCCATGAAAAAATCCATTAGAACCTGTTATAAATGCTAAGGTAAGCATCCTTATTTCATTTTCTCTTTCTATAAAGAGCTCATTTAATTCCTCTTCAATCTTTAAAATATCATTAATAGTGCCTTCTACTACTTTCACTATCGACGTATTCACGCGTTTTGAAACTTCACCTTTGGAATTTAAATTTTCTACTTTTTTCTTTCTTTTGTTAATATCTAATACATCAACCTTTGCTTCTTCATCAACTTTACTAAAATCAAACACTATTACCCATTTCCCCCTATAAAATAGGCAGGGTTATTATAAAAATACCCTGCTCAGCTTAATTTAAAATCCTATTTCTTTATTAACAATATCTCTTTAGCATCAGTTAGGAAATCCATGAGCTTTTTTGATAAATCAGAAATCATTTCTTCTGAATTATTTTCATTAGATTTCGCTACTTTCACCTTATTATCTAAATCCACATCTGCAGCTTTTATTTTTTTATTATGCTTTCTATCAAAGTCTTTAAGTTCATCCATTAATAAGTCGTATTTATCTATTGATGTATGTTTTGCAATATCAGCAGCTGTGAGTTTGCCTTCACTTAACATTTTATAGACCTGAGATATGTTATAAGTATGATTTTTTAGCTGCTTTAAAATATCTTCTTTTTCTAATTCCTTCGCATTTGGCTTTTCTTGATCCTCTACAAATGATACAGCATAGAAATTCATATTCTTGCAGTTTATATAATCTTTTAGCATTTCTTCAAGTTCTCTCATTCTCATTCTCCTAAAATTATAATTAAAATAATGATCTTTTACAATAATTACTATTGTTTTTCTTTATTTTCTGTTTCAACCTTTGAATTATCTTCTTTTTCAATATCTTGAATATTAGATACAAGCATTCTCCAAATTATATATTCTCCAGCTTGTGCAATAGCCATCATCATTCTTCTTACAGAAAGATCTTCTTTATCATAATTTTCATCGACAATCTTACCATCTTTTATTAATGGAAGCATTGATGGAATTATCTTTTCTAATGCAATTTTTTGAGCTGCATCAATTTCTTTCTTAAAGAATTCTTCATTTTCACATAATGCTTGAGATATGTATACAAGCGCTTTTGACAAAGCTATATATCCTTGTCTTACAGTAAATTCATTATCAGCATCAAGTTCATCACTAATAACCTTTAAAATTTTCTCTAAAGCTGGAGCCATAATCTCATTATCTTTTTTTGAAATATCTTGTACCTCCTCAAATACTTTATCTTTTTTAATAGTTTTTGCATTTTTATTTTTCAATTTAATTCCTTCTTTCCTGGCAGGTAAAATTTCTGCCATATTTCTATATATAATTAATTAAAAATTAATTTTCTCCACATTTTTATTTTTAAAATATTCAATTATGGGTACTAACTGCATTGATATTATCTTGGTCCTTTTAGTTTCTGCATATATACTTTTCAACATTTTTTCCAACTTATAAGAACCATTTAAATTAACTATTAAATACTCAACACTTAAATGTGTTAATACAAAATATTCTATTTTATTGATATTAAGCTGTTTCTTCAATTCAATTGCAATATAGTTATCTCCTACTATTGCATAACCATCCTTTAATAAAGCTTCATAATATTTCCCAGATTTTTCAACAATTAAATTCAAGACATCCCTTTTAAAATCTCTCGTAGTTTTTCCTCCTTGCATACCTTATGATGTCAACAATTAATTTTATAGTCTAATTCGACTTATTATTGCATTGCTATTCTCTTTATATATTACAGCTATTAATTTAAATTTGCTGCATAAACTTTTAAAAATCACTTAAAGTTCTTTATTTATATATAACTTTTAATTAGTATTGTGGGGCTCCATTTAATAAATTCTGAAAGAATTTATTCATTAATTGAACATTGACAATTAAAACATATATAACTATCCCTTTATTATCTATATAATCTATCATATTCAAAAACTAATTCATCCCCTATTCTATCAATAGTCTTATACCATTTAGAATCGGCACTGTAGTATTTATTAACTTTACTTGTGCTCCCTCCACTATAATAACAAGCCCCAGGTGTTAAATAATATATTCTAAGCTGCCTTGCCAAATCAATTATACATTCATATTTTGAAGCATATACAGTTCCTTTTGATGAATCAAATTGAACATCCATACCTGTAATATTGTTATTCCCATTATTAGCTCTCAAGCTTTCATCCCACCCAGATTCGGCAGCTGCTATTGCAACTAGAGCAAAGGCATTTACCTTATACTGCCTTTCCGCATCAACAAAAGCATCTGAAAGCTTTAACAAATTTGCATGATATGAAGTATTAAGTACATTTGTCATCTCTTTATGGGTGATTCCACTTGGAATTCCTATATCATAGCTATTAAACCCAACCCGTGCTCTACGCTCTTTTTCTTCCTGCTGCATTTCTACAACTTCAATTAAACTTTCATTTACTCTAATCAATGACATATCTGCTAAGTGATTATTGATTTTTTCCTTGGCTGCACATTTGTAATCAAAATTGTTGCTTCCACTACAGATTCCTAAATTTATTAAGAAAACAGAACATAAACATAGTGGTAATATTTTTGTTATTACCATTCAATTCCCCCTTCTAATATAGCCTAACTATTGCCATTTTTTCAATACTTTTTAAGTCGAAAACGACCTAAAACTGTTAATAATTTTTCTAATTTTAACAGCATAAATGCTTAGGATCAATTAAGTTTACTTCTGCATTGTATTTAGAAAACACAAGTTCTCTATTATAGATATCCTGCTTATTAGCAATATGTAAAGAATAACTTCCAGTTTGTATCTTCTCTACTGCTATATCCTGCAAGACTATTCCACCAAACAATAACACTTCCTCAAGAAATTTAATTTTGTCATTATCCGTAAGGAACTCAAAAATATCTACCATATTTTCCACATGAAATTTAAATAAAATATCTTTTCTTTTCAGGCTATACACAACATAAAAGTTACATTTCTCAATTTTATTAGATTTTTTATAATATCTTTTGCTGCATTTAAAAATATAAAAATCTCCAACAGAAGCTTTAAATTCTAAATACAATAAAATATTACATGCTCGCTCTCTATTACCAATGTTAACCATTTCCTTCATGGTAATTCCCCCATAGTCAAAAGTAGTACAATACTATGTTACCACATTTTGGTCGTAATCGAAATAGACTCTTAACATTTTTTTGTAAAATTACTAAAAAGTTTTCTTTAGGGCTTATTTTTCTAGTTTCAAATAAAAAATTTATATATATAGTATAAATACTATATATATAAATTTTTTATTTGCCATATATTTTACACTTTTATTTCTTATATATGATTTTTAATAAATACTTTTGCTTTTTTATAATAGCTAATTATACTTTAAGACCTTACTTAGTATATTTTTAAGTGACAGCTTAAGTAATATTTTATGTTACTATATTTGTATTATTATTAGTTACTATTAATGTAACTCTTTATGTTATTAATAGAGTAAGTAAATAAATTACTTTTTGCGTTACTAAAAGTGTTATCTTTATTGTTACATTATGAGTTACCTATTTATAAGCATATCCTATATATATAAATAGATTATATGATTAGTATTACAAATATTATAGGTAAATTTTAATATACATTACTTATATATTATAGTTCAAATATTTCTTATATTATTCAAATTTATTTAATGAATATAGAAAATATGTTGTAATGCATTTTCTACATCTATTATATATTTATATTAATTTGATTAGTTAAAATCTAATGTAATTAATGGAATACAAGATTGCTTAATATATGCTTATAATGTAAAATGTTTCTTAAAGTGGAAAGTTAACCAAAGAATAATCTAATTAATTTTATAAACACAAAATACTTAAAGGGGACAAAATAAAATGAATAAGGGAATAATAATTGGTGGAGCTTTAGCAGCAGTTGTGGTTTCATCCTGTGCAGTAGGTGGTGCGATTTTAGCTACAAAAATGGAAAGTAATAACAATACTCCTGTTCAAAGCAATGTAAAAGTAACAGCAGAAGAAGTTAAAGAAGGCTGGATTAAAGAAAACGACAGCTGGCATTTTTATAAAAATAATGTTCTGCAGGTAGACTGGGTTAAAGATAAGAATTCTTGGTATTATCTTGGCGATGATGGGAAAATGAGGACTGGATGGATAAAAAATAAGGATCAGTGGTATTATTTAAATACTGATGGAACCATGGCCACTAATACCACAGTAGACGGTTATTACTTAAATAGCAATGGTTTAATAGAAGATACTCCAACAAAAGCAAAACAAAGCAATCAGGTTTCTGATGATAATAGTAATAATAACAGTAATATTACATATAAAACTTACACTAATAAGCGATTTCTTTTTTCCATTGATTATCCTAGTAATCTACAATTTATGGGTGGCGGTGCAAATGGAGGCGGTGCAGATTTTAAAAGTGCTGATGGTCGCCTTGAGTTAGGCGCAAGTGGAAATAACAATGCTATTTTTCAAACAATAGAATATTATTATAATCAATCATTACAGTACATAAATGTAACTCCGTCTTATTCCCATTTAGGAAAAAACTCTTATACTTTATCTTGGGAAAAAGATGGAAAGATTACTTATGAATATTTTATATTAGGTAAAGAATCTTTTAATCGCTTTGGCTTTACATATCCTGCCAGTGAAAAAGACTATTTTAAGCCTGTAGTAGAAAGGATCTATAATTCCTTTAAGACTCCTGGTATTGATTCTGGTCATTAAAATTAATCTTCCTTAATACAGCTGTAAAAATAATTAACAGCTAAATCAACAATAGTTGATACACAAATATTAATATCTGGATGTATACTCTTAAGCTCTGATAATTTTCGGACCGTTGATGATCTTAAGTTATAGCATCTTTTGCTATCTGGAGCTTCACCATCAATTATGTGTGCAGCTCCATTTTCATTTTTTGTAAGGCCACTGCTACTTAAAAATTTTGTTTTATGTATCTTTGAAAGTGGTATAAGTCTTTTATTATTTTTAAAATTCTGCAATAGCTCCTGTGATGCTCCATTCATTTCATCACAACATAAATCATCATTTCCAAAGTTAAAGCTTACTAATTCATTTCCTTTTGTTTCATCATCAAAACCTATTATTTCTTTTTCTTCTTCAATAAAATCATTTTTAAATTCATCCTTGCCCATAGAATTTATAAACTCCTCTCTCAACGTTAAAAATCCTAAGAATATAAATTCTAAATAATATATATTCTTATATTCTTAAAATATACAACCTAAAAATAACTTATAGTTCATGGTATTTTTTCTCTATAACTAAAAAATTAACTATATAATTCCTTATGTTAATCATATCTATTAATTAAACAACATTTTACAGGAGGAATTTATATGAATAATACTATAAAAATAGCTGCACTAGACTCAGAAGACTTTGATAAAAAGCAAATTGCCCTTGCCATAAGAAATTCAACTTTAAATGATGTCTTGAACTGCTCCCTTAAAGCTGAAAGCATAATTGCAGCATGTGAGCATTGTTCACTTAAGTTAATTTGCGATGGTATAGATAAGCTCTCTGATGAATACATTGCAAAAACTTCATCTGTTATAAAAAATTTTAGCCTTTAATACTAGTTTCTCAATTCTTTCATAGTCCATATAAATTCCCCATTGTTTTGAAATTCTATACTATAGTAGTATTTTTTTAGAATAGCCTATAATATAGATATACCTAACGTAAATATGATAAAAGAGAGATTAATTTACCTTAGAAATTAATCTCTCTTTTATACTTAACTACTAAGCTGCCACATCATATTTAGTGATTTTTCTTTCAGTAAGTTTGGCACCACTTTTACTTATAAGTTCGCCAGCATTTACTTCAAATATAGTCTTTGAAATTATTGTATCCATTAAAGAAACAACCTGTTCTTTTGTAATATCAGGCTTAACTCCAGTTATACTTAAAGTACTTGTTGTACCCCCTGGAGTATTAAATGTTATAGCTAAGACATATTCCATAATAACTTTACCTCCTTTCTTTTTTAAATTGCTCCAAACTAATTGTTATCGATACTTGAAGTAACACTCAAAAAGGTATCTCTTGTTTTATCAGCCATTACGCCTTTTATTGCTTGAGCCACTTCATAAACAGCGGATGGATCTGCATCATTTTTTACATTTGCAAACATCTTTGTTTTAAAAATCGCATCTCCTGCTTTGTCCACACCTTTTTGAACTTCAATTCCAAGTGAAGTTGCTTTCTTTGTTAATGAAACTGCCATACATTTTACCTCCTTTCCTTTCTTCTTAATTAATAGATATACCTTCATTCTGGAAATATATAGGTATTTAAAATATTTTTTGTAATTTAAATGTAATAATTTTACTTCGATTGGATTGGATTTTTTTATTAGAAAAAGTTATAATTAATTTGTATAATATATAAGAAGAAAAAAGATTAATAGTTATAGATAATTTATTTCAATATATATTAGAATTTTAATAAAATTTATGATAAAATTAGTGATTGAAATTAAACTATAATTATTATAATAATCTATAATATAAATGTAATTTTGATATCATATAATAAATTAAATATTAAAACATATAATGAATAATAATTTCAACTTATATAATTATTATTTATCAGTTTAAAAACTATATAAATGGTTAATAATAAGCATTCTATTTATATTTTAGTTACTGATTTTGTAACTTATTTTGTAACAGATTTACTTTGATTCTTGTATCAAATAATGTTACATAATATGTAAATTTATCTGTTACGCTTTATGTAAATATATTGTAACAAATATGGTAACAACAAAAAGTACATATCCATTATATTAAATCTTAATTCTACATTTATATACTTGTTACAAAGCATGTAACATAATGTATTAAAACTCACTATACTAAAAAATGCTTTAGAACTAATTAATGAAAATTAAGTTAATAAGTTATTTAAAGCTAAGAACTAACGTTAATAGATAAAAATTTGAATTGATATGGAGTGATAATATTATGGCTACTGTAATCAGCGTCTTAAATAATAAAGGTGGGGTTGGGAAATCTACTTCAACTTATAACCTTGGATATGAACTAAGCAGATTAAACAAGAAAACATTAATTATTGATTTGGATCCTCAAAGTTCTTTAAGTGTTTATGTTGGATTAAATCCACTTGAAAAATATGCAAGTATAGAAAATGTATTTAGAGGAGATATGGATATAGATGAAGTTATTGTTCCAACAGGAACTACTAACTTATTTATGATTCCAAGCTGCATAGAATTCTCAACTGTAGAAATGTACCTTATGGGCGTAATGGGAAGAGAAAACGTACTTAAAAAGGCTCTTGAAAAAGTACAAGAAAACTTTGATTTTATATTAATAGATAACAGTCCTTCTCTTGGAAATACAACTATAAATTCATTATTTGCAAGTGATTTTGCCCTTGCTCCAGTTGATGCGTCTTATCTTTCAGTAAGAGCACTTGAAATCTTAGAACAAACTGTGAAACAAGTTCAAGAATATAATAAGGATCTAAATGATATTAAAGTTTTAATCACAATGTATGATAGCCGTGCAAAGCATGGTAAAGAAGTTGTTGAAATGCTTGAAGAAAAATATTATGTGTTCCCTAGCTATGTAAAAACAAGTACTAAATTTAAAGATGCTGTTATGCAGTTTAAAAGTATAAGTCAATATGCTGGAGAAAAATTCGACGGTTCAATAGCATATAAAAATGTTGCAAAGGAGATAAGCAAATGGCAAGTAAGAAAGAACAAGTAAAACCAATTTCAGCTAAACCACTTCCAAATAGGAACGTAACAAACTCTGATACAAATAATGTTACAAACTTAGTTACCAGCTTTATCGAAACTGAGGTAACAAAAAAGGTAACAAAAAAGAGAACAGCACCTGTTACAGTAACAAAGAACTTAATTATAGGTAAAAAGAGGATATCAGCTCACTTTATAAGCAATAAAACAGTAAGACCTAATTACAATTTATCAGAAGAAACAGTTCAAAAAATAGAAGAAATTAGCGAATTATTAGGCTATAAAAAAGCTGAATTTTTAGATATATATTTAAATGGAACCTTACCAAAATTAATTGAAACTTTAAAAAAAGAAAAGAAATAAAAGTGCCCCAGAGGTAGTGTAAATTAATAACTCTCTCTGGGGTATTTTTCTATCTATCTATTTATTTTTTATTTATACATTTTTATTGATATTGAATTCTAGATTTAGATACAGAAATATCTCTATTAACAAAATAAATATAATTAGCAGCTTCTGTAGGGTTCTTTACCTTTGGCCCTAAAATGACTTCATCAATCATCAGAGGCTTGTCTATTTCTATGTAAGTATGTAGAACTACAAAACCTTCAGCATCTCCTGTAATTTTAACTTTATCAGGATCACTTTCTAATATTATATCTATTGCTTTATTATAATCTTCTATATCTATCATATTCGCCTTTAATATACAACTCATCTATTATAATCTTCTGCCGTTTCAATATCTTTATTCTCCATAGTTAATCTCTCTTTCATAAGTAAATTATCATATATTTAGATTATATCCTAATTATTCCTACTGGTAAATAAAGGATTAACGATATAATAATTGAAACAAATTCTGATACAAGCAACATTACAAATTAAGTTACAAAACTTATTAATATTTAAGTAACATAAAAAGTAACAATAATAATTACATAACATGTTATAATTCCAGAAACTTAACTATATAAATAATTAGATACTAACTAGGTTTTATGCCATAAAAGTGCGAAGTTTTTAGGATATATTTCAATTTAAAAATGCTAAAACTAATTATAAAAAATGAGAGAAATTTATTACTATAAAATAATACTATTTAAAACAAAAAAACATTAGCATTTGTTAAAATAAACTAATGCTAATGTTTTTAAAATTTATTTGTAAATTCCGTTTGAATCAACCCAGTACCCATCTGGTGTATATGTATTTCTTAGTATTTTACCATCGGCTCCTGCATAATACCATTTAAATCCTGCATCATAGTTATTACCAGGACGTGCTTGGAACCACCCTGTTTTCATAGCTCCATCAGAACCACAATAATAATTATAATTACCGTTGCTAGAAACCCATTCATTTATGTAAATTCCATAAAAATCATTATCATGAGTTTCATTTCCATAATACCATTTACCGCCTACAGTAAACCAACCTTCTTTAGGTTTGCCATCATTTCCGTAGTAATTCCAGCTTTCAATATTACGTCCTGCATATGGTGCATAATGACTCTCGTGTTTCCATTGATTTCTTAGTCCTGATTCCGAATATGCATTTATTTGTGCTAATGGTGAAAGATAAAAAATAGAACTTAACAAAATAGTGCTACAAAACATTTTCTTTAATTTTTTATTCATTAATATATTCCCCCTTACTTAACAAGCTATATTATAACATTAATTCAAACTTTATCCAAGTTAAGAGAATAATTAAGTAACATAACAAGGTACATAAAACGTAACCTATAGTGTTACACCTTATGTACCTTATTAATTAAGCTAATACAAGTAATATACTAGTTTTATCATTTAATTATTATCTTTATTTTAATATTTTATATTAAAACATTTTTGTTATTTTCAATTAAATTTACTTCATCATAACCAACATTAATCTTTGCCATTTCATTGCGTGAAAGTGGAATATAAGTAATATCAAAGGATATATCTTTTTTCGAATATGAAGCTTCACGGACTACAATTTTATTTTTAGATAATTCTTCAAGGGCATCTTTTAATCTATCCCTTTTTCTATCTATTCGTTTAGTATTCCAGTAGATTGCAGTTGAAAGTTTATTTAATGTTATTACTTCGTTATATTTAACCTTTAACAAAGCACATCTATATCTTCTCTTTTGAAGCCATATAGCAAGCTGCTGTGCATCTGCTCCAAGAGAATCAAAGGAAACTTCATCATATTCAAGAGTACTTTTCTTCAAGATAAGTTCCTTTAATATGCTTCCAAGATAAACCTTCGCCATTCTTATACCATCTTGCTCATAGATGGAGCTTTCAAGAAAGATTCCATTAATAGATCTTCCTTCCATCTTATAAGAAAGACGAGTACTTCCAAGTTTAGCAATGGAGCTTTCAACGGCATCATAATTCTTAGTTGTATTTGCCATTTTTAAATCTGTTGTTATTTTGCTTATACTTTTTACAATAGGTTCTTCAAGAACTATTTTATGAAAATGAGTATAGTAATAACTTATTATCTTTACATCCAGTCTATTTAGATATTTTATAGATTTAATAAGGGCAATTTGAGTCAATAAATCTAAAACTTTCTCAGAATTCTCTCCATTTTTTATTTGAAGATAGGTTTTCTGTTCAAGCTGCAATAAAAGCTCATTTTGCTCGTTTTCATCAATCATTATATATCTATCTATTGTTGAAGGTTCATTAATATCCACGCACACCTCCAAATTCTTTTTTTGTTCATCCGTCAAAAAATATGTCCTAGAGGTAGTATCAATCGGAATTGAAGAAAGTATACTTGGAACCTTTGTGGTATTTTTTAGATTGTCTGCATTTTCTATAAACCTATAAAATAAAACCAATATATCATTTTTAAAAGCCGAATTAATCGCAGCCTTCTTACAACCTTCAAAATAAGGAAAATCCGTAAGTAAAGTCATTTCATCATTTCGCCAGTTAATTATTAATTCTTCTCTCTTTTTTTCATATTCCTTAAAAGTTTTAGTATTGAAATATTCTTTAAATTTCTTTTGACTTATTTTTTTTGATAATACTTGTTCATACTGTTGTTTTGCAAATAAGATATCCTTATTATAATCACTTTCGCTGTCATCAAAAATTCTCTTTACATATCTGTATTTTGTCTTTTTAACAGCACTTAAAAGATTCTTTGTAATAAGCTCTCTTTTATCTACATCTTCAATATTTGCAAAATCATCTTCAAGAGCTTTTAAAAGTTTTTCAATACTCTTTTTTGTGATTTCTTCATATTTACTTTTAAACTTATCTATTATTTGTATCTTAAAGTTTTCATTCATCAACAAACCCCTGCCGTTTACCTTGAAAATTTATATTAAAAAGGAAACCTAGTTTTCTATAATTCAGTGTAATCACTTAGTATTATTATACCTTTATAATAAAAAAAATCATATAAAATATTTTTAGTTTCCCTATGTATTGTTACAATATATGTATCTCTTTTAGTTACTTATTATGAAACATTAATGGTTACTATTATTGTTATAAACTATGTTACTAACTAAGTACCTCATATAGTAACATAGTTAGTTACTATATATGTTACTTATAAAAGCATATATATAGCTTATAATCAGTATATATCTGCAATTATTCTTATATATCTTTTCATTTATTTATGCTTTTATCTTTTATAAAATTAATATTTTACATTTAAATATATAGAATAATTTATTATATATAAATGGCATATTATTAATTATATATTTAGAATTTATAGCAAAGCCTGTGTACCACTTATAAATTAAAAAATGCTAGTAATGAAGACTATCTAATATGAGATAAAATAGGATATTGATATTTGTTGAAGGCACTTAGAGAAATTTATGTGTCTTTTTATATTGCTATACAATTGGAGAATATGATGTCCAAGTATATAAGTATAGATAACATTAAGGACATAAATAAAAAGTCTTTTTTCTTATCTATTTAAAGTAAAATAGTATAAATATGGATAATAAAACATGTAAAAATTTACTGAATTTCTTAGATATAAAGGAATTTGTATTACGATTGTTGTTGGATTTAATTGGTATTAGAAATAAAATAAATATAAGGAATGCGCATTCATTTATTATTGAAAATAAGGGAGAGAATGATAAATGAAAAATTACTTTAAAAAGTTTAGTATAATGTTTGTAATGGCTTTAATATTAATGTTGGGTTGTTGTGTTAATGCTTTTGCAGATAGTTCAACTCAATCAATAAAAATTAATAATACAACTTTGAGTTTTAATAAAATTGTATATGTTGATTCTAATAATGGTAATGATACAACTGGTGATGGTAATGAAATTAATCCATATAAAACATTAAAAATGGCAGAATCAAATGTAAATAGTGGTGAAGCAATTGTTTTTAAAGGAAATTTCACTGAAACTAAAAAAACTTTTAAGTCTGGAATTAGCTATATAGGATATGAAAAAGAATCGGTAATTAATACATGTCAAATACAAGGAACAAATGTAAACTTATATAGATTTGTTATTAATGCTAACAATATTGATGAGACATGGTCAGTATTAGGAAGAAATTTCAATTTATATAATATTGTTTATACAAATCAATATAGTTCAGATGGGTCAAAAGATATATTTTATCTTTATACAGGAAGAGTTAGTAATTGTTTATTTGGTCCAGGTAATTGGAACAATTTCACATATGATAGTTGTAGTGTTACCAATAAAGATACTGCATGTACTTCTGGATATTTTAACTTGAAGAATGTTACCATGGATAGTAATTATAACATAACTTCAAGTGGATGGAAAAATGCGGGAACAGGTACAAATCCAGATGGAACACAGGCTAATATAGGAGTGTATGGTGGAGAGTTTGCGTGGGGAAACTGGAATAATCAATCAATAACATTAGATAAATCCACAATGGATTTAAATTTAGGAGATTCAGATAAACTAACAGCAACAACAACTCCAGCATCGGTAGGCGTAACATGGAAATCAAGTGATACTTCAGTGGCAACAATAGAAGTAGATCCTACTAATGGTAAACTTATAAAAGTAAATGGAATTAAAGAAGGAACTTGTACAATAACAGCAACTACAGCAGATGGTAGCAATTTAAGTGCATCATGTACTATAAATGTAACTAAAAAAACTGACCCAATACCAACACCAGATCCTCAACCAATAGATACAGAGTATATAACTAATATTGCTCATGCCAAAGGTACCAATACCAATAACCCTGGTGGAGAGGTTACGATTATATTTCATGGATCATCTGACACTACATTGAGTTTATTAAAAACAGCAGATGTAAAAGATGTATGGATTGGAGATAATTTCACATATACTCTTGTAATAACTAACACTGGTACAAAAACAGCTAAAGCAGTAGTTGTAAATGACCCAGCTCCAAATCATATTGATTTTAATGTTAGTGGAGTAACAACTACTCAAGGAACAGTTGATTCAAGTTCAACCTCTAAAAATATTATAGTTAATGTTGGAGATATTCCACCTGCAGGAATAGTAACAATTAAAATACCTGCAACTGTAATAGCATAAATTGAAAAAGTAATAAAATTTTTATATAAGGACGCTTACAGAAATGTAGGTGTCTTTCAATATTAGTGCGTACTAGGACTATAGAACTAAATCGCTAAAAGCGACGGCTTGGTTTGGTGATTAAATAAAATTTTATATGGAAAAAATAAGAAGTGAAGTCCTTTCTCAAGGAACTTCACTTCTCACATTTTACACACCTCTTAAAGGAGTGATAAAATGTACCCAAAAATCAAGAAAATGATTAATGATCTAGAATTACGTGTTAGCGAAGTTATTAATCTTAGAATATCAGATATTATGAGTAAAGAAATGAAAATTAGAATAAGAAATGGCAAAAGAAACAAAGAACGATATACTTTATTATCTCAAAAAAATTTAGAAATTTTAGTGGTGTAAATGATATTTTAATAGCTTGCGTTGATGGTCTTAATGGTTTCAAAGAAGCTATCCATGCAGTATTCCCCAATACTGAAATACAAAGATGTATTATTCATCAAATACGAAACTCAAGTAAGTACTTATCGTATAAAGATTTGAAGGCTTTTAATGTTAAAAATACTTTATCTTGCAACTGTTGATATCACCAAAAAGTGGACACAAGGAATTAAGGGCTGGGCTCAAATTTTAGCTCAACTATCAATCTTTTTCGAAGATCGTTTCGACGAAGTCTTGTTTTAAAATTTAGAACAATTAAATCACCTATGTTTTAAATAATTAATGTAATAATATTCGATAATCATAAAATAAAGGTTGGAAGTTATAATTCTACCTCCAACCTTATTAAATAAACATGTTATTTTTTGAAGTTTACACAAAAATCTTGACAAACTTATATTTGTTTATTTATTATGTGTAGGTACAACAGAAACTACTGCTTATTTTTTAAAAGTTTTTTTAAACAATATACATTGGCATCTTCGGAATGAAAGTTTTGTTGACTGCACCTAATTAGGATTGTTAATCAATTATTCTTCTTTACTAAGTTGTTTAGTTGTTTGATTAATTCCAATAGCAGCGCCCCAACACAATATTCCTTGCAAGAATGAAGATATACTTGGTTTACTTATAATCATAGAAAATATTATGGTAAACAACATTAGAATTATAGTTATATATTTATCCTTTATGCAGTTCAACTTTTTGAAAAATATTCCTATTGTGTAATCAGCTAAAATAACTATTAGTAATTCTTTTGGTATAAATTGAATTAAGTTGGACATATCTATGATAATCACTTCCATTCAAACTTATTTGTTTTCTAGTGAATCTAATCTTTTGTTAATAGAAATCAAATTCTGCTTTAGCTCAATTAGATCTTTAACCATTTCTCGAATTTCTTTATCACGAGCTTTATTATCTAATTTTATATCATAAATTCCTTGACTTATATAATCTAATTTGGCTGAAAAAATACCATCTTCCTTACTATCATTTTTAACATCTAACACACTGTTTTTACTAAATGTAAGTATAGTTATTATTACTGTAATTATTGAAGTAATTATCGCAATACTAACTGATTCCATAAACTCCCTCCTATCTAAAAAGATTTTATATATATGTTCTAAAAAATTTTCTTCATTAAGATTTAATTACTATATTAGAGTGGTTGGGTAAGGCAACCAACTAAATTATGAACTTTCTTAAGTAGAACTTATATATAAATAAGAAGTCTTAAAAAACGAAATTGTAAATACATATTTTAAACATATTTCATATAAACATATTTTTTGTAAAAAAAAGCAGAATTTGAGCAATATAGTCAATATTTACAAATAAAAGTTTACAATAACAAGTTTTTTCTCTTTTTCATTGTAAAAGGGGGTATTCTTGTGGATAAGTCAATTTATGAAACTATTATTGAATATCAAAAAAACTATAATAATGAATATGTGGACAATATTATTGGTATTTTTTCAAATCAAATAAACAAATACGCAAGGTTATTAGATGGAGATGATACAAAGCAAACATTGCTAATTTTTTTAATAGAGGTCATAAGAAAGCTTAATATGAATAATGAATATTTAAAAAATGAAAAGGTACTTTTATCTTATATATCTAAATCTTTAAGACATAAGTATATAAAATTATCTAAGGAAAAGAATATTCTAAATTTAGAAACTGAGTTAAACTATGATATTGAAATAAAAAGTAATGAATCATTAACCGATCTAACTATATATTCTGATATTTTAACTGAATTGAATTATAAAGAAAGAGAAATAATTAAACTAATATATATTTATGGATATTCTGCAAAAGAAATAGCTGAGTTTAAACATAAATCAAGACAAGCTATCAATCAAACGAAAAAGAGGGCATTAAATAAAATTAAAGAATGTTATTTCATTTAAATATATTACTTAACTTTTTTTATGATTTTTAAGTAACTTTACTAAAAATCTTCATGGAATTTATAGCACCAATATTTCTGATCCAATTATCCTAAGATAAAAGTTTTGCATAAGGTATAATCAAGAAAATAATAAGTCAATTTGCCATAATAGCAGGCCTATTATGGCAATTCACTTTCTTGCCCGATGAAAAATATCCAAGGCAACTTAGAACTTGTTATTTTCTTTTATATATCGCTGCAGGTACAGTATTATTTTGTGCAATGAAGTAAGGTTATATAATAAATTTTGTGCTAATATATAGAAAATAAATAAGAAAGATCATCTTTTAGGATGATCTTTCTTATTTATTTAGGACATTCGATTAAATTATAATGTATATACTGGGTATTGGTGAGTATATAATTCGCCTTGACAAAATAAAGTTGCTTCTCTATTTCTTCTTCCTTTTAAACTTCTGTCATATGAAAATGCTTTGCTGACTAATCTTGAACAAGTATCAATTTCATCGTCTGAAAGTGGTCCATAAAAATCTGGGAAAATCTCAGGATAATTAAACATATTCCTCATATCATGTGTTTGTAAAACGCCAGATCCTCCGTTAAATACAATAGAAGCGAGTGCATCAAATTGATTTTGACTTAAATCAGACGCACAATCCAAATCATTAATTGGACCTTCAGTAGAATTAACGAGATCATCTAAAAAAAACTGATCCGCTTGTTCTTGTGTTATAGTGTCCCCCACTTGTAAGTTATCTCCAGGTACAACCAAATGCCCATATCCACAAGTTGGATTTCCCTTAGAATCTCGATAAACATAAAGTTTATGACCTTCTTCGTTTTTAATAAATTCAATTCCATTATCACTTGTATTCATTATTTATCATCCTTTCAAATATAATCCAAATAAAGCTATGTGTTAAATTGTAAGAATTATAAATTCTTTATGTGGTGTCAAATCTAAAATAATCATTCTTCAAGGGATAACAGCTAAAATACATCCCTAATATTATTGCTGCTTAAAGTTTATAATCATTTTATTAAAGCACTTATTTATCACAATTTGCTTCTTTGGGTAACAGCTACAATGATTTATTTTGTAGTCATTATATAAAGAGATTATTATAATGAATTTGTAAACTAAGATATAAATGAAGTAAGAATAATTTAATGAATGATGTTGATCGCTCAAGTTTCTGTATAGAATCATAGTTATGTAAGCTATGATTACTCAAAGAATTTATGTATAATTGTATAAGTAAATACTTATTATTACTGTGTAAAATGTATTACTGAAAATTAATATTAAATTGGAGGGCTAAAAGTGAAAAAAACACTAAGAATTATCATTATAATTACCGTAATCATAATGCTATTTGGTTGTTCAAGTGCAAAGAAGGGGCTTAATCCTAATGCCAATGATACAACTAGTGAAGATAACTCATTAAGTAGTAAACAATCTCAGTCACAATCAAAAGATACAAATTCTAACTTACTTGAAAGTATAGATACTACGAAAAGCCCGTTTGAAAAAGGATATTATGATTATAAAGGTACAATAAATACTAATATTCCAATTCGAATGAGTATTTATCCATTAGGAAAAGATATAGTTGGAACATATTATTATGAGGAACATGGAAAGGAAATACGATTACAAGGGAAATCAGGGGAAAAAAACATTGTACTATATGAGTATGATGAAATGGGTGAAAATACAGGTATATTTCAAGGAACAATGAGTACTTTTGAGAAAATTGAAGGAACATGGACAAGTGCAGATAATAAAACGAGTTATCCATTTGTATTATCACTTGAAGGTAGTATTCCTGGAGCAGAATATGGAAAAAGATATGCCAAAGTTCTTAATAACAAAAGTGACCAAGATGTAGAAGATTTCGTTAGTAAAATTCGAAATTATATATCAAATGATAATAAAGAAAAATTAGCTGAAGAAATAAAGTATCCAATTAATGTAAAAATAAATGGTAAGGTCACTAAAATTCAAGATAAAGATGAGTTAATTAAGAATTATGACAAGATTTTTTATGAAGAGTATAAGCAAAAAATTAGCAAAACATCTACCAAGTATCTATTTGTAAATTATCAAGGAATAATGGTTGGGGTAGGTGAGCTTTGGATTAATGATGTTATATCTACTGGCAGTGATTCTAAATTAATGATTATTGCTATAAATAATTAAACGTATCATTAGTTTTGCTGGGAATGCTGTCGACACCCAAAATAGAAAAATGTTAATAAAAATATATGTTTTAGGGGGAATCGTAAATTCTGAATCCCCATACGGGACGGTCTGCTTTTAGCGACTTCGTTCTAGTAATTGATTTCGATATTGAGATGCATAAATTTAAGATAGTGCTAATACAAAGTTTAGCTGTACCTTAAGTTTATGCTATTATTTTAGTCTCAACATCGCAATCAAACCAACTCATAAAGTGTAAAACTTTATAAGAAAATTATCAGCACCATTAAGTTTTTTAATTTTGCTTAAAAGGAAACCTTGTTTTCATAATTCAGTGTAATCACTTAGTATTATTATAATTTTTAAATATGAAAAATCATATAAAACATTTTTAATTTCCTTATATATAATTACAGTATATGTATCATATTTAGTTACTACTTATGAAACATTTAAAGTTACTATAATTGTTATAAAATATGTTACTATTTATGTATCTTAATAAGTAACATATTTAGTAACTACATATATTACTTACTTAAGTATATAGAAGGCTTTAATAAATATATATCGGTAACTTTTATTACATATTTGTTTCATTAATTTGTAATTTTTATTTTATTAAATTTTTTATTTACAATTATATAATAGTATATAATTTATATATTTTGAATTATTTATATAAAGTTAATATGATATCTGTAGTACCAATTTATAAATTTGAAAATTGTAGTAATGAAGACTATGTAATATGTGATAAAGTAGAATATTGATATTAGTTGAAGGAACTTACAGAAAATGTAGGTTTCTTTTAATATTAATGAACAATAAGCTTGATCTGTTTTTATATAATTTATTTCCTTTTTGATAAATAACTTTTAATTATTAGGAAACTTAATACAATAAAGAATACCCTTGCTAAATTTTATTATTTTTTGTAAAATCCATATAGGTATTGCTAATAGATATTAAAGGTAATAAAGTTAACTACAAAATAGATATAACAACTAAAACATTCCAAGGACATCCCTATAAAGTAATTGGAGAATATGATGACTATATTGATATACGACTGCTAGATAGTAGTATTGAATATAGAATATCTTTTGATCTTAATACTGATTTACATATAGTTGCTGCTAAATTACAATATCCTCAAGATGAATTAAATAAAAATACAGTTGCAGGATATATCGTTTGGCATAGAACAGCTACTACATTCAAAAGATATCATGGATAATTATATAACTTAATATTAATCATTTTTTAAATTCCACTTAGATTTTTATCTATTCATTATATTTTTGTCTTTAACCTTTCAGATCTAAGTGGTATTTTCCACTTGGATTTTCTTTATAACATTTATCTTACTTATTTTATTATCATATTGGATTTGAATTTTTCCACTCAGATTTCTATTTTCTTATTATAATTTTGTCCTTAAATTCTTAAATCTAAGTGGCATTTTTCCACTTGGATTTTCTCTATAACAGCTATCTTACTTGTTTTATTATCATACTACATTTGAATCTTTCCACTCAGATTTCTATTTTCTTATTATAATTTTGTCCTTAAAGTCTTAAATCTAAGTGGTATTTTCCACTTGGATTTTCTTTATAATGGCTATATCACTTGTTTTATTATCATACTACATTTGAATTTTTCCACTCAGATTTCTACTTTCTTTTTATATTTTGTCCCTAATTCTTAAATCTAAGTGGCATTTTCCACTTAGATTTGTTATTTCTATAGTAAATTAAATTTAAAATCTGAGTGGAAATATCACTATAATACAAATATACTCTTACAAATTTAGGCTTAATATTAATTAAATGGATAAAAACAACCTATATATTTCCTTTTATGTAATAATATTTATTTAAAAAATAGAAAAATAAAAAAAATTTTTTTTCTATTTTTTATGGATTTTTGAGAAGTGTCTCAGAATCAACGTATCTGAGTGGAATTTTTGAAGCAAAAAAGGCTTATTTTTGAGAAGTGTCTCAGAATTAACGTATCTGAGTGGAATTTTTTTTTTGAAATTTGTGATTTTTGATTTTTTTTCATAAAAATTCAAGACTCCACATGGTTCTAAGCCAGACGCCTAGCCACTTCCAGAGAACTGTCCCTGAATTTACGTATCTGAGTGGAAAAATGCCTTCAAAGGCGCATTCTTTCGTGAGAAGTGTCTCAGAATCAACGTATCTGAGTGGAATTTTTGAAATTTTGATTAAATCTCCATTATGAAATACAATAGGCATAGTGAGAAATTATAAGGAGGTGACAGAGATCTATGGCAACTAAAATGTATAATTCACATTTATCAAAAATATTGTCCTGCAATGAATATTATATATTAGATACTTATATAAATCTGGTACATATAAGTTCAGAAGTTAATGATAAATATTTGATTCAAACATTTAGTGATAAAATGTCAGATCTTATTAACCTCATACGTAAGAATCTTAAGATATCTTATAAAACTGTCTTTAACTGTTTGGAAAAGTTAATTAACTTAAACGTTTTAATTTATGATGGCACTTTAAACTGCTGGCTTCTTAAAGATATGGAAAACATGACAAAAGCTAAGACAGAAGCTTTAGATTATGACGCTTCTTATACTGCAACTGGTTATACAAATATAAGAAAGTTCTTTTTCTCTGAAGAATTTACTTTTATGAAAGCAAGAGAAAAACGTCTTTTAATATATATGTCTCAGCTTAAGGATTCCAAGAAATCAGCTTTTCATACTGGTTTTTCCATGAATCTTTTAAAGCCTAATTCTTCATGGCTTAATGTATTAAAAACAAAATCAAAATATTATGCAAAATATACTATCTGCAAAATGCTTTCAACTTACTCCGAGCTTTTTGAAGATAATAGTGATACCTTGCGTGAAAAGGATTATTCTCCAGAAAGAATTAAAAATTTCAAGTTTGCCTTTGACTGCAAGGCAATCAAGGATAAAACTAACGAAGACACTTATATTGAACTTGTTATAGCTAAGAACCCAAAAGAATATGAGCTTGTAATGGATAAAATTCGCTTTGCACAAATTACATTATCTAAGAAACTCATAATGCATCTTATTCGTGCAATAGCAAATTTAAAGGAATGGTTTTTAAAAGAAAGAATAGTTCAGCTTGTAGTAAATAAATATAGGGCTATCCAAGTACATAAAAGCCGTGAAAATATTAAATCTCTGCCTGCATATGCAGCTGCAGTTGTAAAATCTGTAGTGGGGGAATATAAGAATTTCATACATACTAAGAAGCTCAATAAAAATTCCTATGAAACCGGTGAATATTTTAATAATTATATGGATGATAAATTTTATATAAGCCTTACAGAAAATATTAATAAAAATTTAGCACTACTATACTAGAGTCTATTGTTTTTTTCTAAAAATCCATAGGCTTATTGGTGTTTATATTAATTTTAAAAATTTAGAAAATTAACAACCTAATATTCGATTTAAAGATAAGAAATTAATTATTCTTATCTTTTTTTATACAAAAATCTTAATTTTATGCTTTAATTCATTTTACTTTTTATTATTAAAGCATTTTTATGTAAAGTTATAAAAATTAATTATAAAGTCTTAAAATTTATACTTAAAGTTATATAAATAGTATTACTTTCTATTAAATTTCTTTGAATTTTGATAAAAATAAAATTTACTCAAAACCTTTATATACTAACGTCTAAGGCTATATTTAATTTTTCGATAAACTGTAAGTAAATAATATTAATAGTATGATAATTAATTAATAGTTAGATAAATATATGAACTTATAGATAATATATTAACAAGATAAAATTTAATTATTGCCTTAGTAAAAAATCAATTACCATAGATTTTATAAAAATTAAAACATAGGAATATATATTTTTATGTTTTAATTTAATATTACAAATTTAATTACTATCATTGTAATTATTAAATAAATCAAATATTTGTAAAAAATCCATAATTCAGTAAGGATATAAAAATGGATTAGAAAATTATTAATTTACTTTAGGAGGTAAAGACAATGAATGAAAATATTGATTCAACACAAACAAATTTAATAGTTACAGCTACACCAATAGAAGGGCAGAATTATGTTCACCTTCAGTGGACAGATCTTGGGAAAGGATATACCTATAGAGTTTATTCAAAAGAAAAAAATGAAGAAATTTATCAAAGTATCCCTGCAAGAGGGGATGTGATAGTATTAAATATCTATCCAAGTCCAGTTCAAAATACAGGATTATCAGGCGGAGAAAAAGATTTAGATGGAAATGTTATTCCTGATAGTGGTATTTTAAAGACATGGTTAGAAAAGGAGAATATAAACGAAGTTAAAATAGAATCCATTTCTCTTACAAGTTTTAATACAAATCCGTCTAAATACTTATATAAAACTAATAATAAATGGAATTACGATTGCGTTTTTTATGGCATGTGGAATTTATTACCTGAGACAATGTATCCTAATGATAATGCTATTGAATATCTTAGAACATTTATTCATGAAGGTGGAGGATTTATGACTTCTCACCACACTATAGGATATAGAGGATTGGATAGAGGAGTCAATAAACTAGCAAAGGAACTTGGCGTTGAAATATTTGGACGTAAGCAGGCAAATAGTAATAGTGCATATACATGCAGGGATTCAAGTGGTAATTTATTTCCAACAGTATCTTTTGAAATTGATGATCCATCAAGCTTAAGTAATGCAGATCGTACAGTTTATTGGAACTATTCATCAAAAGTACAAATAGCTAAAAAAGGATTACTAGACAATTATCCATTTGAAGTTGGAGATATAGGAACCGTTTTTGATATTCCTCTTCAACATAGTTTATCGGTTTTTGGAAAAGGAGATGTTTGGATGACCCCAGTGAACCCAACAGGATTTACTGATGGAACATTTAAAGAAATAACAGTTTCTCCATCAACAGGGGAAAGTGGAACAAATAACTTTTATGTTCATACTTATAACAATACAGCTATTATTAATAGTGGACATAGTTTCCCACAGATATCACAAGCAGAAACTCGTATTATTGCAAATACATTATATTATTTAGCTCAACTAACAAGTAATACTTCTTGTGATGATCATAAAGGTCAGGATGTAACAGGTCCTGATAAAGTCACTATTACAAATGTATTAAGTGATGATAAAGACTTAAAGGTGAGTTATTCAAAGCCAAATGATAAAGGGACAACCTATGAATATTATGTTAAGGCTAGTGCTGGTAATAATACAAATGATATAATTTCTAATACAGTATCTGCTGTAAATACATTAGGAATTGCAGGATATTCATATGTTATTGATAATATAGAAAATACAGAACCTGATAATAAAATAGACACTTCAGATTTATCAATATCTGTACCTTTATCAGGTTTAGATTTATTAAAACCAATATATATTCATATCAAAGCAATAGATAATGCAGGTAATGTATCAGAAACTACTCATTATGAATATAAATATGTGAGCAGTTTAACTTTAGATAAAACAGAAATAACAATGATTGAGGGAAGAGAAGAGCAGATAACTGCAACAACAAATCCAGTTGGTATAGGAGTAACCTGGACTTCAAGTGATACTTCAATAGCTACTGTAGATGCGACAGGTAAAATTACAGGTATTAAACCAGGACAAGTAACTATAACAGCAGCTACAATCTGGGGTGGTTTAAGTACAACATGTGTTGTTACAGTGAAAAGAGACATAATTTTAGATATAGAGCCCAAAAAAGATAAAATTCATATAAAAGAAAATGTAATAGCTAATTTAGTTATAGAAAATATAACAGAAATAGCAGCAGAAGATGCATTAATAAAGTATGATAATACTAAATTAAAATTCATAGGAGCAAATGAAGTAGAAGGTATAAAATTAGTAAAATTAGATCAAGATGATAATGAATTAAGAATAATAACTGCTAGTGAAGGATTAGCAGGGATAGCAAATGCCAAGAGAGTGATATTAAAGCTTTATTTTCAAGGTATAGCTGAAGGAGAAGCCTTAGTTGATATAATTAAGGGTAAGATTTCTGACGGTATTCAGATGGAAAAAGATTTAACATATGATGAATGCGGAGAAGCAACCATAACTATAGATGATATTTTAATACCAGATGATGTAAACCGTAGTGGAGAATTTACTCTTCTTGACTTAGCAATCGATGCTAGGCATTTAGGTGAAGATCCAAATTCTCTTCCACAATATGTTACTGATCAAGCTATAAATGGGGCAATAGATAATGATGACTTATTAAAGATTGGTGAATATATGCTTAATAATCCAAATTATAAACTTAAATAAATCTTGAAAATTATTCTTGTATATTTAAAATAAAAATATGATATAATAAAAATAAGATAAGAAGAAATTAAAAGAGCTAAAACATATTGGAGTATGTTTTAGCCCTGTATACAATCAGTTGAAGCAACTGATACCACTTAAAAATTTAAGTAATTAGAAAATGGTAGCCAAGATTTGCACTCTATGGGCTACTATTTTTTTATGTTATTGATAAGTAAAACTATAAATGTTAACAATGCAAGTAGAAAATTACCTGCATATAAAAGTAACATTAAATTATCATTCACATTACCACCCCCTAACATTAAGGGATTGTGGTATAAGTAGCCCGTAACCAATTGTACCATTTAATTATATCATAAATACTGGAAATTTATATTAACATATATATAGATGTTGCAAAAATAATTATTCAAGATATAAAGATTTCCAAAGGAAATCAACATTCAATGATTAATGATTATTAAGCATTGATAATTGAAATATATATTTATCATAAAAAATTGCAAAATAGAAATTTATACCTGTAATTAATAATGATATTTAAAGGCACTTAAAAGGACAAATCTTTTGATTTTTTGTGTATTATATAAAAATAAATTGCGGGAGGCAAAAAATGAATTTAAATGAGGCTATGAGTGAATTAATGATTGGGAAAGAAGTTGGAAGACATAAGGATCCAAAAATGAGACTTAAAATAGTTGATCCTAAGGAATATGAAAATTTAGATGAAGAAAGTATAAGAAAACTTGGTGATACAGTGATTTTGGATTTAGGGTATATTGAAGACAATAAGTTTACAGTATATGAGGGCATTAAAGAAGAAAAAATATATACCTGGGAAATTTCCATAGATGATATAAATGCAGAGGACTTTTATGTATACGAAGAAGGCAAGAATTTAACATCAGAGGAGGCCTATGAGCAAATAATCAATGGGAAAAAGGTATATAATGATGAAATCTTTGGAGACGGAGTTTATCTTAGCCTTTATGATTATTCACCTGCACTTTTTAATAAGGATGGAAGCATTATAATAAATAAAGATGGCAGCACTAAGTGGTTTCCAGAAACAGATGAAGAGTTTGAAAACAGATATTACATTATATAGAACAAAATTAATAGTGATTAGGGTAATTAATAAACGAGTGGAGTTTGTTAATCTATTCTTTTCTTTCCTTTTATAACTGCCTGCTTAAGCGGGCAGTTTATTTTTATAATTAAGAATTTGGGGTGGTTTTTTGAATGTATATAATGCACTAGGAAAGGTATTAGGTAGTAAAGCATTAAAAGCTTCAACTGGATTTAGTCCTGCTATTACAAAAGGTGCCATAGTAGCTGGAGCTACAGTTGCTGAGGCAATAAAGCTTAATGAAGCTGCTAAATTAGGTCCTATTACATCTGGAAGATTATCTGATATGACTGATGGTGTTGGCCTTTCTCCAGGGCTGACTAAGATGCTTGAAAAACCAGAGGAAGGCACTGAAAAAGAAGATAAAACTATAAAAGATACAATCACAAATATAAAAGAAGTATATGACAGTGTAAAAAATGCAGGCAATGATTCTAAGGAAACAGGAAAAGTTACAAAGAAAGCAGGCAAAAGCAAAGGAGAAACACCTGAATCTATAAAGGAAACAGCTAAAAAATTAGCTGAAAAAAGCTTTAAAGGCAATGTCATGGATTCAGCTGTAAGTGGGGAAATAGTATTAGCACTGCATAAATTGAGGTGATTATTATATGGCAGGTTATAAATTTTTTAAAGATATTGGCACTAAATTTATTCGTGAAAATGGTGCCGATCTTATTTTTAATTCAGCTAAAGAAGCAGCAGACGATAATAAAAGTTTTATAAGGACTCTTGGTGACAATGTAGCAAATACAGCTATATCAGAAATTGCAACTGGACTTTTTGGGGGAGAAGCAGTAGCTCTTGTTGAGGGAGCAGAAGTAGTAATGAAAGGCGTAGATAAAGTCTTTCAGTATGGAAGGGAAAAGGCTCAGCATGAAGCTTTAGCAGGTGCTGTAGCATCTGGACAGCTTGGGAATAAGCTTTTTAATTCTAGTGAAATTGCTGCAACTATGAGGCAAAGACAGCTTCAAAATATGAGTTCAGATATGCAAAAGAGTCAGGCATTTGGAAGTGAAGCAAGAAAAAGAGCTATGAAGATAGCTTATTAAGTTCCATAAAATTATTATTTTTATGGACTTAAAAAGGGGGTGGATATAGTGAATAAAGTATTAAAAGATGCTGTTGATTTATTAAAAATGCCAGATGGTACAAGAAGAAGAGCAGTTAATTCAATTATTAATACAAAATATTCTGACTATTCAGGGGTTAATAAGCATGCGTTTAATTCTGTACTTCAAAAAATGGGAAAGAGTAAAAATGATCTAACAAACTACGAAAATCTTGCAGTTAAGAAGCTTTTAAAGAATTCTAATCTAAGGGATATAACAAAAGAAGAGGTTAGTAAGACTTCTGAGCAGTTCAAAAAAGATATAGATATGCAGGCAAAGTTTAAAATTGGGGCAGATTGGTTTAAAGAGCCAGCTAAAACAATTCTAAGCTCTAATGCAACTAAAGAGGAGAAAAGCCATGCTAAAAAGCAGCTTGCATTGAGAACATCTATAGCTGCAGTAGGGGCTATTGCAGCAGGAAAAGTTTTACATGACTTAGATTCAAAAGATACACTTCTTGGACAGCTTGGTTATTCCTCAAAGGATGCAATGCATTTTGCAATAGGCCGTATAGCCAAATTATAAATAATTATCTAAAAGAAAGGTCTTAGGATTTTTATGGGAATTGAACAAGAAATTATAGCATATAAGCCTGATTTAAATATATATGGAAAATCTGGCAAAATATCAGATAGTGAATATGCTTCTGGAAGTAATGATATTACGTATTCCAATGAAAGCAGTAATTCAAAAACGAGATGTTTAAGAATTTTTTTAAGTAATTCTCCATCTAGTACTGTTAACTCATTTTTATCTTCTATGGAAGATGTAAATGGTTATCTAAAAGAAATGGAAGGCGAGTTCACAGGCAATAAATATGAGGCAGACTATCTTGCTGCTAAGACAGAGGATGAAATAAATAAGATTTTAGACATCAACAAAGTCGATATAGACTTTGGCTCTGATAAATTAGAAACTTATTCATATTTAAAGAAAATTTATGAAGATATAAATAAAGTTTTAGATTTATATATGAATTGTGTTTTTGGAGATAATGTGAATCCAGCTGATGCAGATATTATAGTTAAAGAGTATTTAAGTAAGATTCAGGCCTTAGAAGCAAATTATGAATATGAAAAGGTAAATTATGCAAGTCTGTATTATGACACTTTGATTTCCTATGCATTAAGTGACTTTATTTCAGTACTTAGTACTACTTGCTATGATTTAAAAAGTATAAAGATAGAAGCTAAGGGAATTGATTTGGATACTGCAGCAAAAAGTTTAATAAAGAAAACTTTCAATAAGGAAACAGTTAATTTAGATTCTTTAAATCAAAGTTTATCTAGCTCCATAGATGATTTGCTTATTTCAATTAAGAATTTTTATCTAGAAAAACAAGAGTTTTTATCTTATTTGGATACCTTTACTAAGATATCTTCGTTTAAGGATGGTAAGACTGAGCTTGCAGAGATGAAGAATAGCTGCAAGGATACAATGCAAAAAAGATTTGATACCTTGGTTAAGGCTTACATGAATTATAACTTAATCTCTGGAGATGTGTCTGTATCAGCTTTGAATAAAGCAAAATACAGAAGTTTTTTTCAATAAAGTGATACAAAAATATAAGATGGGCAGGTAATTAGATTACGTAAACCCAATGACATTGGAGGAATTAAAATGGCAGTAAAAGCTAGAAGTAGAAAAAAACAAAATATATTAAATTTAATGAATGACTCTAAAAAAATTGCTTGTAGACATTGTGTTCTTTATGGAAATTGTAATACACAAAAGCAGAAAGAGAAAAGTGAAGAAATGGGAATCACAACATATTGCTCACTTACTCCTAATAAAGAAATGAGTAAAAAGGGCAAAAGTAAAAAGAAAAAACAGTAATATTTTCATATGGCAGCTTATTAGGTACCTTGGAATTATGTGCTGAAAATATTATTTGTTATTACTTATAAAATAAATAATATTATCACAATTACAATTGGAAAAAAGTTGTAGGTATATTTTATACAAATAATTATTTTCAATAATTGAGGCACAAAGTGCTATTTTACAGCTGTAATATGATGAAATTTCGGATGCATTATAAGGAGTGATTTTATTGAGTGGATCTTTTACTGCAAATTATAATGTTGGCGGTGACATAGATAAAGTAAAGAAAATTGTTGCTTTAGAAGAAGTAGAAAAATTAGACAATGTAGAAAATGTAGACAATATAAAAAATATAGACAACCTTCAAGAGGTTGAAAACGTCAAATATTTAGATGAGATTGGAAGAATAAGAGGGTTTGCTACAAAAACTCAGCCTTACAATTTCATGAAAGAATTTGATATACCTGCACTTAAAGGGGATTACACGTTCATAATGGACATGCCATCCGTAGAATGTGAAATTCTTGCTATAACATTAACTTGTAGTGGCTATGGTGAGGATGATCATTATGATTTATTTTTTAATGATGTTCAGTGGTTTAATGACTGGTATTGTTCAGAAGTAAAAGAGGGGCTGTTTCTTGGTACATCAACGTATGTTTATGCAGCACCAGCCTCTTCAAAAATAAAATTAATATTTAAAAACGATAGCGGAACTCAGAAAAAAATATGGCTAGGGGTCCGTGCATTAATTTAGTAAAGGAGTATTTAAAATGGCAGAAAATTTCGCTTATTATGAAATACTAACAGACTCAGATAATATCGTAAAAGATATATCTAGATTATTAACACTTGGAATTGAATCAGAGGAAATAATAGATAGCTCAGGAAAAGTAGTAAAGCCGGCTAATCCTATTATTGATGAATGCTGGCAAATAGTTTATCCAGCAGTAGACAGAACAGCAAATAACATAAAAGTTGATGTAGATGACTGGAATAACTTATTACCTGAGGAATATAAGGCTGTTACTGAAGAACAAATAAAAAGAATAGGAGATACAGTAATCCTTAAGACTACAACAATACCTAAAGATATTAAAGCTAATAATTCAACAAGTTTAGGGGTAAATTCAGATTTAAATGTAGAGAAAATTACTATGTATCTTGAAATTTATATGCCTAAATATTTATGTGATAGTGAAAAAGATGATCCATTTACTCAAAGAACAGGAACTATACCTAATGTAATTGATACAAATGATATATCATCAGGAAATACAGTAGTAGCAAGGAATTATCACCATGTGTTCATGAGAATTTTTGATAAATTAAATGCTGAAGGAACTGGTCCTGCTGATAATGGAATTGATTCAACAACAAGAAATATCACTACTTGGAATTCAAGAACATCGAATTGGGTTAAGTTAGCATGGTATACAGATTTTGAAGAAAAATTTAGAGCTGATTTACTTGGCAGCAAGACAGGTATGCTTGATGGAACAATAAGAGTACCTGTTTTAGATGGATTAACTAAGGATACAAGAGTTAAAATATGGGCAAATATTAATAGATCAAGAGTTGTACTTGGCGTTATGGGATCTCCAAATGTTGACTTTAGTGACAACAGATATTTAATAGGCTGTGCATATGTAGGACAAATTGAAAGTTTTGATTTTAGTATAAATGATACAGCAGGAAACTTTGGTATCTTTGCTACAAGTTCTTCTTCACCAGCAATGGGTAAGTCAATTACTAAGATTAGACCAGCAAAGCCAGCAATAATTAGTGGAACAACTGTTACCCAAGGAACTGGTGCTGTTGGAAGTGGTACAAGACTAGCTTTTGCAACAAATCTTAGTATATTTAACTCTGGTACAGAATATAACAAACAAGTAATGGAACTTACTAATATACCTTATGACTATAGCTTACCAGGTGGTGGTACAGCTTGGGGGGATAGATATGTAGATACTTCTACAATAAGAGTATATTCTACATTTAGCGCTCAACCCGATTCAGTCAGATATATAGATGAATTTAATAATACAATTATTAAATCTGTAGGGGTTCAAACTTCAGCTACGTTTATACCTGAGGTAAATTATCAAGAAGATGATAGAACAAAGATTACTATGACATTACCGGTAAATCAATTATTAACTTCTTTAGTAGGTAAAAGTGTTACCAATAAAGTACTTTCAGGCTCTAGAATTCAACTTGGACAATTGGCTGCGGATGGTACTTTTACACCAGTTACAATGAATTTAACTTATAATTTCTCATATTATACAGAATATTCAGAGAAGGTACCAGGAGTAATAAGAGACGGTTTTGGTAATGCAGTAGCAGAAAATCATGATACTACTTATGGTAAAAATACAGCTACTGGTATTACAGATTTTGCAATGTATGCTACTTATACTAAAGATTATTTCCAAAAACATTACTTATATTTTGCAAGTACTGAACAATATATGGAAAAAGAATTATATGGTAAATCTGTTTATACATCAGAATATTTTGCAGATAAAATAAAAGTAGTTCATTCATCAGAAGGTCCAAGAGGAATCCTTGGAGGCTTGATTACTATTGATACAAGTTCATTAAATGCCTTTGATGAATTAATTATAAATAAAGATTTTGAAAAGTATAAGGATGAGCCAGAGGAAACCTATGTATTCCTTCCAATAACTGCACCGTACTGTCCATTTGCTAATTCTCCAAATGGAAGATATGGAATTGGTATATTAAAGGAATATATATATCCAGTTCCAACAACTGATCAAGAAATCGTGGATTTTGCAATAGATGAGCTTGAGAAAAAATATAAGGATTTAAATGAAGTTATATCAGATTTTAATCTATTGGAAAAAAGTAAATATGGAGCAACAATTACATGGACTTCTAGTGTTCAAACATTAATTGATGTTAGTAAAGAAGTTGGAGACATGATTGAAGCAAAAGTTACAAGACCAGATTTTGATGAAAATATCAAGGTAAATCCAGAAGTTATTTTAACAGCAACAATAACACATGGAACTGGCGCTGGAGCATTTAAAGGCGAATTCCAAAAGAAGGTTATAGTTAGAATGAAGGGAATGACAGATTCTAAAGCTGTACAGTTAGATATTAATGGTATAAAACTTCCTTCAGAAACAAAAGGTCCAAAGATAGATCTACCTATAAGTGGTGCTAATGGAAGTACAATAAGTTGGGTATCTAAGATGCCTGATGCAATTACCAATGATGGTTTAGTAACTAGACCAGCTGTAGGAGCAGGAGATGCAACTGTAACTTTAACTGCAACTGCTACAAAGATTGATCCGATTACAAAGAAAGCTACACAGTTAGTAGAAACATTTACAGTTACAGTAAATCAATGGACATTAGAAGATGAAATAGCAGATGCAAGAGCCCAAATCACATGGGATTTAGTAAAAGGAAAAAATACAGATTCCCAAGCAATAACTGATAATTTAAATTTACCTACAACTATAGGAACACAAGGAGTAACTGCGAAATGGTCAGTTGTTGATGCAACTTGTGTAGATGCAGCAACAGGAAAAGTTACAAGACCTGCTTATACTAAAGGTCAAATTACATTTACATTAAAATGTGACTTATCTTTAACAGGGTTAAAAGACATTGCAACTATTACTTTACCAGTATATATTGTAGCGCCACTTCCTATAAGTGATGCTGAGGCAGTAGCTGCTGTTAAAGGCTTAGTAGAACCACATTTATTTATTGGAGATAATAAATCAGTAAATGAAATAACAACTGATATGACCTTGCCAAATTTAATTGATTCTAATGTAGATTTAGTAGGGGTTACAATAAAGTGGTCATTAGTTGATGCTAGTGGAAAAGATGTAACTTCAAGTGATTATATAGCTTTAATACCAGGAGCATCAGTAACAACAGCTAAAATCACTAGACCTATATATGGAAAGGAAAATGGAAAAATAACATTGAAAGCTACAATTTCTAAAAATTCAGAAACTGCTTCTAATCCTTTCCAATTAATAATTTTAAGTTTACCTCAAGATACAAAATCTCCTACAGATACTACAACACCTACAACAAAAAGCTAAAAAAATATGAAAAGAGATTTATCCTTTAATATAGGACTTAAAAGGACTAATCAAGTATCTTTCAACATAGGGAGCGATAAAAAGCTCTCCCTATGTTGTACTATGGTAAATATTCCAGAAGAAGAAAAGCTAAAGATACAAAATGATTCAATTTTTGTAAGCAAAAAATATAAGGAAGTTAGTTTTAGTGATGCTTTAATTAATTTTATGGAAAATGGAAAACCATTATATATATATGATGAATTGTTTGTAAAAAAGTATTCAAAGGACATTTTTAATAGTAATCCATTAATAAATATGTCATTACCTTCATATAAAAAAGAATTAAAGATATATGAGCAGGAAAAAATGCTTTTTAGCCCATATAAATATGATGCTACTATGAAAAAACAAATAACTGCTAATGTTTCAAATAGGAGAAATCTTAACTTATATAAGGAAGAATTCGTCTTTAAAAAATTAATAGAAACTAATGATTTAAGCAGAGATCAGCAGATAGTAAGCAGAGGAAAGATAATATTCCAAACTATAAATACTATTGAAAGACTCAAAAAGTCTATAAGATATCATAGCTTAGATATACAAACTTTGCTAGGCATGTCTGTTAATTCAAAAAGTATGAATGATAGATTTTCTAATTATTTTCTAGATATAAAAAACAGATATATATTTTATTTAAATAATTGCTTTTTAAATATAGACAACAGAGAAATGTATTATTTAGATAACGAGTTTGTAAGTATAAATAATAGAGATCTATATTACTTGAAGGAGCAGTATACCATAGAAAAGCATGGGGTTAAAGCACAGGAATATTTAAAGAATTCTTTAATTTCAAAGGATATAAAGCCTTTAGAGCTTCAGTATAAAGATTATTATATATTTAAGTCTGGATCATTTTTAAAGCGTCAATATGAAGATTATTCAGTGTCTAAGGCAAGCTCATATTTAAAACGTCAATATGAAGATTATTTTGTAAATAAAAATATTATTGATGCATTTAGAGAATATAAATATTTCTATATAAATAAAGGCGATAAGTTTACAAATAGAGAGTATAGAGATATAAGTCTTTACAAATATAATGAGAGTATTCAAATAGATGACAGCATATTAAATGCTGCATTAGATGGAAGTGCTACTCAAATAAATGAAATTAACTATTTTGCAGCAAATGAAGACAAAAAAATGTATATTGATGATAAAAATTATTTTGTAACTACTGATTTAGACAGTATAAGAATGTATGATACTTTTGGTATTGGCACTTATGACAGAAATATCAGCTATATAGGTGATTTATTAAATTCTCATTTAGAAAATAAGAAACTTTATATGCTGGAGCATGAGTTTATGGGTAAAGATAATGAGGGTATAAACTTAGAAAATCATGAATTTGTTCATAAAGATAATGAGAGCATAAACTTAAAAGATAATGTATCGATGGTGGATCTTAATTCAAAAGGAATATTTAAAGATGATGATATATTAGGATTAAAAGTAGAAAAGCATTCAAGAATCATTGAAGATGAGTTGACTTTAAATAAGAAATTCAATGAAATGAAACATATGTCTGAGGAGTATTTCATTTATAAAAAAGAACTTAAATCAGAAACAAGCAAAAATCTTGAGCAGCCTAAAATTGATTATATTGTTAAAGAGGTACATGTAAATAAGTTTAAAGATAAGAAATCATTCAGAGATAACTATGAATTTGTATCAGTAATTAACTCCTATGAAGATTGGAATGAAGAAGTCAATAATGGGCTTATAGATGAGCTCTTGCTGCCTCATAAGGATTACAATTATACATCCTTTTTAAGAGAACTTATAGATAGTGATGGCAAGATAAAGCCAGAATATATAACTGATTATGATGCGAGCAGCATGAGATATACAGTTAAACTTCCAATTGAAAATCCAATTGAAGTTTATAACTATATAGGAAGAGATTATATTGATTTAGATGTAGGATTTTTAAAATATTTTATAACCTTACTTGAATCAAGATGGAAAGCAAGTATATATAAATATGCTGCAATGTATGCTGTAGATGTTTTAAGTGATATGATGGAATTTTTATATGATTTCTTTGAGAAAAAGTATCCTCATGATGAAGCAAAGATGAAAATGGCTGAAAGGTGTATACAACTTTTTAGATGGTATTCAGAAATGGCCATATTAAACAATTGCAAATATGAGGTAGAATTTGCAACAAAGAAGATAAGTGTTGATTATGCACATAAAAGCTTAAATGATTTTAATAATATGACAGTGCTTAATAATATGACTATCACTGATAATTATATATTAGAGCCTATAGATAAGACTCTTCCATGCAACATAACATTTGTAAATACTCATAAACAGCAAATTCCTAAGTTAGATTTACATTTTAAGCTATACAATTGTAATTCACAGAGCAGTATATTAATTACTGATAATGATAATAATGTTACAGAAACTATTTATGAACCAGGAATATATGAGTTAAATTTAGAATTAGAAAATAAAATAACTATTCAGTATGAGCCAACAGATATCAATCAAAGTATTGCAATATCAAGTGCAAGCATAGCAAATTATCCAACAAGAAACTTTACTGTAAGATATAAAGGAAAACTAGGAGATGTTAATCCTATTCTCAAAGATTTATTCAATAAGCTTTTACTTGTTACAGATGGAGAAAAAGCTACAGTAACAAATTTAGCACCTGCTACAATTGCAATATATAAGATGATTGAATATTTTGATTTACATCATACTGATAAATTAAAAGGTAAACGACTTACCATTAAAAAATAACGAGGTGAACTAAAATGGTTAAATATCAAGTTCAATTTAAGCCAATAAATACAGCTAATAATACTCCAATTACTAATACAAGTGCTTGGTCAGGAGTTGGATCAAGTACAGCTGCGGGAGATTATGATTGTGCCTTATATTATACAAGGACAAGCTGGCCAACAGATAGTGACTCCATATGGAGATATAATGGATGGGTTCAAGCAGCAAATTTTAGAAAGATACCACATTCTGTATGGGCAGTATTTTCGGTGGCGGATACAATTAAACAAGCTATGAAGATAGCAAAACCTTTAATGCAACAATATGGTGTTGATAATGTACAAATAGTTCAAGTAGTTCCAGCTTCTACTGAAATTGTATTTGAGGAACAATAACAGAGATGTCTAGTTTAGCTAAATCATCATCTGGATTACTATTTTCAGAAAAATTTGATGGCGATATATCTCTATTGTGGGATTTAAGCCCGAATAATCAAGATAGAGTCGTTCAAAATAACGACTCTATCTCTTTATTACAGGGAAATGAAAACATAGAATTATTAATACCAATACCTACTGAAAATCAGTATGTGGTACAGAGCAAAATAGCATATACTCCAGGATCACAAGATGACAAAGCTGGAATTTTGTTGAGGTCAGTAACGGATTCTGTAGTTAATTTCGAAGTCTGTGGTGATGATAGTATTATTTGTACAAATATGAAGACTTGTATAGATGAATATGGAATATTATATGCATATGCATCTTCAGATAATGGCACTACATGGAAAAATTATGGTAACACTAAACTTGTTAATATGAATAATTTAGGTTTCTATAACTATGGAAAAAATAAAGAATTAAAAATATATGATTGCATAATGTATAAAAATAATTATGTTACTTTTAATAATTTTGATAGAACAACATATATTAAGCTTTTTAAAGCTGGTGTAGAAATAACAAATGATTTTGATATTAAAAAATATAATACGAGAATCGTTTTAGACTGTATCGATAAGCTATTTCCGTTAAATAATATTGAAGTTAAAGTCTACAACAGAAGCGATAATAAAGAAATCGCAGCTCAGGTTTTTAATGAGATCTATGGTGGGGATATATACGAGTTTAATTATAATTTGGAATTCAAAATAAATAATGACATATTAGATTCAGAAAAAATGTACGATTTAGGGAAAATATCAAGTGATACAATTTTTAATTTAACTGTAACCAACAAAGAGCCTTACAGCATAATAGGGAAAAGTTTAAAGGTAACCTATCACTCCCTATTAAATAGAGCATATGAATATGTGGACATAGCAAAAGAAACTTCAGATAAATATTATAAATCAATAGAGGCTTCTTTTACTCCAGGGGAATCTAAAATATTTAAATTAAAAATAACTAAAGACGTACTATACTCTGAGATAAATAGTGATTATGAATTCTCAATTATATTGGAATAGGGTGATTTAAATGTCAATTAAGTTAAAAGTTACAGGAAAAGAAATCACAACAAATGCCCATTATCTTTTAGATGGATTAGATAAACCTAACCAACATCCAATATCAGCTATAATAGGACTTCAAGATGCTTTAGATAGTAAATATATAAAGCCAATAGGTGGAATTCCTGCCTCAGATTTAGCTGAAAAATATGTGTCTCAAAGTGCATTAGACAATCAAGCAGCAGTCATGCAGTCGCTATATGCTTCCTGCAAGATTTTAATAAGTAATAATACAGAAAATATATTTGAAAATACTACAAATATTAAAACTAATGAAGGTAATATAACTAAAATTAATACAGAATTAGATGAAATAAATAATAGATTAAATAGAGTTCCAGATAAAGATACTATTTTTAATGGAAGCAGCTCTATTCATCAGGAAAAATTTGAGGCTACAGATGATAATAAAGTATTTAAGACCACAATATTAGATACAGATTTAAAAGTTATAACACCGACAATAATTAAAGACAATGCATTATATAAAGGAAATTATACTGTAGATTACCCAGATGATACAACTTTAGAAATAAAGTTTGAGGAAAATGGAACCTATTTAATTAACTATATTTCAGGACCAGTAAGTAAAAGTGAATATGAGGTACTTTTAAATTATTTAAAGATTCTTGAAGATAAAATGCTTAAATATAGTTCTGGAAGTATAGTAAAGCCTGCTCATAATGTGCAATATGTCTATCATGAAACTAGCGGGAATATATTGCAGGAAATATATACAGGAAACATTAACAAAACTGTTAAATATGAGTATGACGGAAATGGGAATATATCTAAAAAAACAGTTATTCAGGATGATACTATAAAAACTGCAACTTATTCTTATGATGATAAGAGTAATCTTATAGGCATTGATGATACAGGAACTGACATTCCAATAGATGGGACAAGAGCTAAAAGCTTCACCTGCACTATAACCTATGATGATAATAGTAATGTTTTAAAGGAAGTTTATGCAGGGGATATAAATAAAACAATTGAATACACCTACAATAACTATTCGGATGTCCTAACAAAAACTGTTACAGAAGATGGTACAACTAAAAGTGCAAAGTATATTTATGATGAAAATAGAAAACTAATAGAAATAGTTGATAATGGTACTGAAGCTGTAGCAATCGTATTTTCAGATTCAAATGGAGCTGGTTCAAGTACAGGTGGAAATTCAGGAGAAGGATCAAGTGATTTCGAACCAATTGCAAAAGCCGATATTGATTTAATATTTAATACAATTTTTAAGGAGCTGGTGTAAAGAATGAGTGGATTTAATGTAGAAACATATGAAATATTCAAAAAGAAAAATAGTACTGCAAATGAGGCAAATTATGATAATCTGTCAAATAGGGTAACAGTATTAGAAAATAATTTAATGAGCATAAACAGCACCTTTACTTATGATTTTTCTAATGATGATTACATAGATTTTTATAAATCTACTGTAACTATGACTTCAAAGGGGATTATACCAAAACAGTACTTGAAAACAACTTTCATAGATTTTAATAAGGATGATAGTTATGTAGATTATGATAATTCTTCTGATATTAAATGGCAGGATAATAAAGTATCGTTAAGCAGTACTTCTGATTTAACAGGTACGTTAAGATTATCGTCTATTGATGTTGATAACGCTGTAGGAATGAGGTTTGACTGTGATTACAAGAATAAAGATACCATTTCATCAATATCTCCACAGGAAATAAGGAATAGTAATTTGTGGTTTGTATCTGAAGTAGATAATTTTGGAAGGCTTTGGGTATTGAGCTCAGAACAATTTAGTTATGGTGCTACTAATAAGGTCCATATGGTTATATATAATAAAGATATGACAGTATATAAATCATATGATTTAGCTAATAGTGCAGTATTTGATACAACTGATACTAATGCTAATTACCCAATTTTTGGCCCATGTGACATCAAATTTACAGAAGAAAATGTATGCATCCTTGTAACCAGATTACATAGCGGTGTTCAAAATGGATATGGTACTAACACGTGGACATCACCTATCGATACTGTGGTTTTAATAAATGAAAATGGGCAGACAAATAAGATAGGTTATTATCAAGGTTATTATTTGTATAATAATACTAGTTCTGGGCAACTTCACTCAATATATGGTGGTCAAAAACCTACCATATTGATAAAAGATGATATTATTTTTATATTAACAGGCTCATATTGTTTTCATCAATATGATTATTATAGTAATCAAGGGCGTGGTGGTGATAATAGAAACTTTATAGCTTATAAAATGACAGGTTCGTTATCGGAAAGTCTAACTAATATACAGCTGATAAAACAACAATATAATACATTGCCTTCAAACAATGATTGGTGGGATAACAACACATTACAATGTGTTAGTGGATTTAGCTCAAATGGATTCATACAAAATGGGTATTTCAATGTAATACTTAATGCTCATAAAAGTGCTTATACTCTTGCAAGTAGTGTATCTGTATCATCATTATATTCATTACAGCTTGGTATTGATGTTAATCAAAAAGTTTTTAATTGCCTTGCCAGTAACACAAGTTATGATTGGAGAGTGTTGAAAGATGCTGTATCAGACCCTGGTGTTATAAATAATACTCCAGCATTTAATGCTGTATATTATGGATCTAATGATAAACTATATATATTATCTAATTTTATTAATGATAAAACAGCAAATCTTAGAAGATATGATGTAAGTTGGGATAGTCGAACTGGCAGTTATTTAACAATAACTAATACAATAAATAATACTATTCAGTTAGAAACTTGTTCTCATAGTTTAGAGATAAGTAATTCCACAATATTAGATGTAAATAAGAATAATTATAACAAGTTTATGGAAGTTATAGAATTTGATAATCAACTACATTTATTTTACATGGCACCAACTAGTGATACTGTAACTAGATTATGCTTGAAATATATGGCGTTTGACATGGATTTAAATCAAACTATAGAAGAAACAATTCTTTGGCAGCAACAATTGGATACAGTAATGCTTCAAAAATTTGATATTAGTGTTTTTAATGGAGAATTATTAATATTATATTCTGTAGGAAATAATGCAGATTATACTGTTAATAATGCAAATTCAAAAATATACAGCATTAAAATAGGAAAAGTAACTTCGAATATAAAATTCTATTATTTAGATGATGTAAAAAGAATATGGACAAACATAAACAGCGGAGATGAAGCGAAGTTTGATGGTCCAGTATCTAAAATTACAATGAAAGCAGTTTTAGAATCTGACACTTATAACTGTTCTCCAACAATAAATAATATGACAATACAAACGTGGAATAATAATAATGGGGTATCAAGACAATCAGAATATTGTTCAAAAAGAATTGAGGAAGTTCAAGATGATGGAAAAGGTGTCTTAAGTGCAGATTATGAAGAAAATGATGGAGTTATAGATTGGTTTGTAAGCTATGATGGAGGAAATAATTATAATAAGATAAATTTAAATGAAGAATTTGTCTTTACCCATTTAGATGCACCAGATTTCAGAGTTAAAGCAGTAATGAGCGTTACAGATAATGCTAAAAAACTGCCTATTATTCATAGTTATACATTAAAGACAACTTCTTTAGTATTACATTCAGATTTAGAGGAAATACAAATAAATTTAATAAAGACAAATTTTAAAATAGATACTTATACAAAAGCATCTAAAAATGGATTAATGAAAATGACCATAGATACTTTATCAGATGAAAACTTTATTGATCAAAGCAATAGTAAGTATACTTTCTATAATTCCTATGGTTATGCAGGTGGAAATTATCTTCAAACAAAGCCAGAGGAAGTAAATGAAAAAGTAAAGAGCATATTATTATCAGTCGATGAAATATGTGAAAATCCTAATAGCAAAATAGTTTATTCTGCATCCGCAGATGGTGGAGCAACCTTTAAAGAAATAAAACCAAATGTTAAAACTCAGCTTACAAATACAAATTCAGAGAAGGATCAAATTGTTATGAAAGCTGTATTTTATGAAGGTGCTAAATTAAATGCATGGGGATGGGCATGGGATTAAAACATATTAAAGAAATCCCAATAGTGTTCTTGCTAAGTTTAAAAAGAAATCAATGGAAGGGGGTAAGAAGCTATGGCTGAAAAAACAAATAGTTATTATGGGAAAAAAATATTTTTACTTGGGACAGCAGATTTTGGACCAGTAAATTTGCCTATAAAGGTTTCATCAGCTAATCATGTGAAAAAGGTATTTGGCGAAAAGGGTAGTCTTTTAGATGCTTTTAGAGTCATTAAGGAAAGTGATCTTGAGTGCGAAGTTTTTATGGTTAAAGTAACAGGGAAACATTCAGAATTATACTTAAATATAAATTTGCCAAATAGTGAAATAGAGGAAAATGGCTTATATTTTAAAGCCCAATATGCAAATGAAATCTATAATGATGTACAAATTATCATTCGAGAGGATTCTCTTTATATAAGATATCCAACAGGTACCCTTGGAAACTATCATCTCCAATATAAATACAATGAAACTGATGAAAATGGTAATGATATTCGAGATGAAGCTGGAAATTTAATTTATAAAACCTTGTATGATTTAGTAGAGGAAATAAATGAAGACACAAGGCTTATGAATAGTTCAGTATACTGCTATTTATCTTGTGATCCAAAGACAATGGCTAATACTTCATTAGTTGGAGTAAATGAACAAAGCAACACCTTAAAGGGTGGTAACAGTGGAATATATTATAACAAAAATATGATCTACAATTGTTTGAGTGATACTTATAACATATTAGAAGGTATGAAAATAGATATAATAATCCCTGTAGACTGCTATTATGATGATACTTTCACTGATGATGCTGATGCTCTTGAAAAATATTTTGATTTAGAAAGAGAATATATTACCCTTAAAGATGCGGATACCAATGAATATTTAAGTTACTATAATCAACTTTTAGAGTTTTTAAGAAGGCAGCTTAGATTTGGATGTGTTACTCATGGAATTATGGGGATGAATCCAAACGGAAAGGTATTCTTGGATCAAGATAAATATTATTTAAAGTTGCAGTATTTAAAAAAATTAAATAATAAGAATAGCTTTTATGATAAATATAGACAACTAATAACCATATGTGTGGGAGATATATATACCACTTATGGAACAAGAGTGTATAATTCCTATATTTTATATGCCACATTAATTGCAAGTATTCAGGTAACAGAAAATACTACTAATAAACCACTTCCAAAGTCTTTTACAGTTTACAATGATTTTGATAATATGAGCCTGTCTAAAATAAGAGAACTTGGATTTACTGCCTTTAGATATAGTGCATTAAAAAGATCAGTAGTTGTTTCAAGCGGAGTAACTGCAAGTGATGACATAAACTTTAAATATTTGTGTAATATAAGAATGTGTCAGCTTGTAATGATTAGGGTTAATGAACTTTTATCTAAATATATTGGAGAAGATATTAATCATCTAATTAAAACTAAGAAAATACAAAGTGAGCTTTTAGATTTATTAGAGCATTTGATTGGTAAAAACATATTAAGGGGCTTTTCAATTAACAGTATGACGATTCCAGAAAAGGGGCATTTACTGCTAGATTTATCTTTTAAAACAGCATATATGACAGAAGGTATTAGAGCTTATGCAGGTCTTGCAGCTTATACAAGAGGAAGTGCAGAAAATGATTGATAATGATGAAATTTTTAATGGTGTTATGGAAAAATATTTTGATTTAAAAAGCAAAATAGGTGTTACAAAAGAAGACAACCAAACAGTAATTAATGAACAGATACCTGAAGATTTAACCTCAACAAGATTGTCTGCTGAAGGGAATATTAAAACAATTGATGAATTCGGCCAATTGTTAAGTAATATGTTAAATACAGCATGGGGCAGTGATTGGGGAAAAATTACTTCAGATATTGATAAACTAAATATTACAATGCCTTTAATAATCTATTCAACTAATCTTAGAGAAATAACAACAGGCTCAAACATAAAGCCTAAGCAGACAGAGACAATAAAGGAAGTTGTAGACGGCAAAGCTACTGGTGATGCGTTTATAGTTTACAGACAGTCTTTTGACTGCATAGTCGAATTCAACTTTTGCTGTGATAAAGCAAAAGGCTCAAGAGATCTCATGAATAGATTTGAAGAGACTATGCTGACTTATGCGGGCTATTTAAAAAAGAATGGAGTTAGGGAAATTTATTTTCTAAAAGAAATTCCAGCTCAAAATAGTCTAAATTATATGAGCAGCACACCTATGACATGTTTACATTATTTCCTTCGATTAGAAAGAAATAATACAGTAAGAGTGAGTACTATTAAAAGGATTGAAGACAAAATATATCTTGAAAGTACCCTCGCATCAGAAAAAAAATCTGATGTTATACAAAATAATATAACCTATAAGGGGGATATTTAAATGGCAACAAGCTTAGGAAATTTATATCCAAATTTACCTGGAATGCTAATCGAATTTAAGGATGGTGGATCTGCACTTAGATTTGAAAAAACAGATGCATCTACAGACAGTTTACTTCTTCTAGGAACTGCTGTTGATGGTCCAATAATGGAACCAGTAGCAGTAGATTATAAATCAGCTGAATTAATATTTGGTTCTGACACAGATTCAAATAATGTTCCAAATGGAGCAACACTCGTGCATGCCTTTAAGCAAGCATATGAGGCAGGATGCAGAGATATAAGATTAATGAGAATATCAGGCTCAAAAGCATCAACAGTTATACAAACTACTAGCGATTCAGTTACTAATACAAAAAGAATTGATGAAAATGAGATTGCTTATATTTCAGGAAATGATGCAACAGAAATAAGTTTACCAATAACAGCTGGTACAGCTTATGACAAAACTAGTTTAGAAGTATATGCAAAAGGTAGAAAAGTTGACGCTACTGCTTACACCTTGGATGACGCAAATAAAAAATTAAAATTAAATGCAAATGCATGTGATGCTGGAGCTTCTCTTGAAGTTAAGTATAAGGAAGTTAAAACTAATGCAAATACTGAAACTGTAACAGTTGAAGCTTTATCAAGCATTAAAAATGGCGTAGTATTAAGTAATAATGCTGATAAAATTGTCAGTGTAGCTAAAGCAGATGCTTCAAGTGTAACTTTATACAATTTAGATGGTGATAAAACTACTATTATAATTAGTGATACATCAGTAAAGGTTGGAGATGCTATAACAGTTCAATATGAAAGTTATACTTATGCAAGACATGATGTTAGAGCCACAGCTGCTACAAGCTTACAAGTAGTTGCTTTAAAAAATACAGCTGCCACAGGTTCAGAACCAGTATTATACATAGATAATGCAAAGGTTCTTGATCCTTCTGCTTATTCTTTTGATGCAGCAACAAATACTATAAAAATAATTAAAGAAAACTTTAAAATGAACCAAACAATTTCTGTAAGTTATTTTGTTCAAACTACAGCAAATGTTAATTCTTCAATTAAAATTCAATCAATTTTTGGTGGAGAAGTATATAACGAAGGAATTGTTGAAGTAAAAGATTTAATAAATTCTGATGGAAGTGTAATGGGGAAAAAAGTTATTATAACTAAACCTGAAAGTAAACAAACTTTATCAGAAGCACCACAGGTATATACTTCAATTGATTATCCTACTTTTGGATTATTAGCAGAAGCAATTACTGCTAATAATAATATATATGAAGCATATACAGAAGATGAAAATGAATTAACTGCTAATTTAGTAGTTTCAAGTTCATATTTATCAAATGGTGAAGATGGAACAGATTTAACTGCAGATGAATTATTTGAAGCTTTATCTGGTAAAAGAGATGGAAATGGATTTATTTTAGCTCAAGGAGCATATCAAATCCTTGAAAATTATCAAGTTGATCAAATTGTTCCAGTTGGCGTATATGCAGATGATAAATTAAGTGATAAAAATGCTAACTTTGCATATGAATTAGCTTTATATTGTGCAATATCATCTTACAGAAATAAAACAACAATAGGTGCAATACCTATGAAGCCAATTAAGGATACAACCTTAGCTAATATTCAAAAATATGCTAAGTATCTTGCAACATATGATAACACTTATTACATGTTAGATGAAGCTGGTTCTCCAATTAAGGATAGCGAAGGTAATAAATTTGATCTTGGTAAGTATATATCTGTTGTAGCAGGACCAAAGGTTTTGTTTAATCATTCAGTAAATGCTTTAAGAGAAGGAAATGCAGCAGTAATGTATATGGCATATACATCTACGCTAGCTTCTAAATCTGCACCTACTAACAAGAAAATGCTTGGTACTACAGGTCTTAAATTTAACTTCTCTAACAGTCAATTAAATGACATTATAGGAAATAGAATGGTTGCATTTCAATTGAAGTATTTAGAATCTGGAAATGCATCAGCAGGAGCATATGTAGTTGATGCACCAACAGCTGCAGCTAAAAACAGTGATTATGCAAGATTATCAACTGTAAGAGTAATAAGAGATGTTGCAGATGCTATGAGAGAAGTAGCAGATCCATATATTGGTGAAGCTAACACTATAGAAAAGAGAAATGCTTTATCAGCAGCAATAGCTAAGAGATTAGATTTACTTGTACAAAATGGAGTAATCCAAAAATACTCTTACAGCCTTGTAGCAACAGCTAAACAAGAAGTATTAGGTGAAGCAAGTCTTGAACTTGGAATTGTTCCACCACAAGAATTAAGAAAGATTACTACAGTAATAGGTCTTACTAGCTCACAAGCTTAATAAAAGCTAAAAGCTAAAAGCAAGGGGAGGTAATCCCTCCTCCTAAAGTAAATAGAAAAATGAGGTATGATATATGTCAAGTCCAAACATAAGCACAATGACATCATTTAGCGGAGCTGATTTAGTAGTAAGTTTTGCTAACCAAGTTGTAGGAGAACTACAACAAATTTCATGGGCTATTGAAAGAGAAAAAGCTCCAGTATTTACACTTGGAAGCTCAGATGCAAGAAGTTTTTCAAGAGGTAAACGTGGTATTGCAGGAAGTTTAGTATTTGCTGTATTTGATGAAGACAGCCTAGTAAATGCTCTTAAGAGAGTATGGGATAAAATAAGTCCTGCAGCTATGTTTACAGCAGCTGGAAATGTATCTGTAAATAATACAGAAAACTTTTTAAATGCAGTTGATATGCTAAGATGGAATATAACAGCAGAAGAAGCAATCAAAAATAATTTTGGTGGAGCCAATGGAAGCAGTGATTTTGGATATACTGGTACATCAAAAATTCAAGCAACTACAGTAAAAGGTTCTAATTCTAAACCAACATTAGACAGTAATAATGAAGTTTCAGGATGGACAGATTCAGAAACTAATGTAAGAGTGCCAGCTGGATTTTCTCCAATCAGAGGACAAAATGTATTATATGCTGATACATTACCTCCATTTGATGTAACTTTAACTTTTGGTAATGAATATGGTCAATGTGCATTCCAAAAGATCTATGATGTAGACATCTTAAATGAAAGCTCTGGTGCATCAGTAGATACTACAGTAATGTCTAGACAATTAACTTATATTGCTAGAAGAATTTCACCACTTGTTAAAGGTGTATATTTTAGAGATGAAAACGGTACTGTTTCAGGACAATCTGTTGTTAAAGTTTCTTAAGAAAAGTATTAAGGTACAATAAAGAAAATAATAGATAAATATCTTTATAGATTATTTTCTTTCTGGTGCTTAAAAAGATTGGCTCCTAGCCAATCTTTTTTTAGTAAGGCATATAATTAAGAGAAAAAGGAGATAGATGATGAGCAATTTAAATACTTTTTATAAAACTTTTTCTGGTTCTGATGCTGTTGCTTTCTTAATATTTCCTCAGTCAAAACCGATATTATTAGGCTCTTTAAGTACCATATCACATTCAGTATATAGAGAAAAGAAACCTGTTCCACTACTTGGAAAAATTAATACTGGTGGATATACAAGAGGTATGCGAAGCATTGCAGGAACAATGGTTTTTACTCTAGTAAATCAGCATTTAGTTGAGGATCTTAAGGAACAGATACCTTATTTAGAGGCTCATGGAAAGCTGAAAGCAGACGAATTACCGTTCTTTGATATTATGATTGTTTGCGCAAATGAGTATGGAGCAGCTTCACAACTATATATTTATGGTGCTGAATTTTATGAAGATGGCCAGGTAATATCAGTACAAGATATTTATATAGAAAATACTTTTAGCTTTGTAGCAAGAGATATAGATGATTTTTCAAGAATAAATCCAATAGTTCAAAGTGGAGCACTTGGAAGCAATTATACAGTAGAAACCTTGGTTGGCTATGCCTTTTCAAAAAGTGATTATGATGATTTATATAATAATTTAGCTTCAGCAAAAACCTCCTCTTATGGTAAATTGAAAGCAGCACAAACAGCCTTAAAGGCTGAAGGCTATGAGGTTGATTTAAATGGAATAGCTGATAATGAAACGGTACTTGCAATAAAGGATTTTCAGTCAAAAAATAAATTAAATGTCACAGGAGAATTAACAGATGCTACATATAGCCTATTGACTGACAAAGATAGTTTTCTTAAAGAGGCAGCAATGTCACAGTTGGACGATGTTTTGCAGAAGGTAATAATTCAAATACAAAATAAAAATGGAGCATATGTTTATTCAAATACAGATAAAGATAACATAATAGGAATAACAAAATATCTTGATGACTATATTGGCTATGATTGTGGTGAATTTATAAAGATAACTTTTTATGGTAATACAGGATATATTGCAAAGGAAGATACAAAAGCTCCTGCAAGTAGCCTTATTGTAAATTGTGATGAAAAAACTGAAAGTGGCAAGATGTACAGTTATTATATAGATGAATTTAATCCAGATTTAATAGGTGCATCTGTAAAGGTAAATAGTGATGTTGAATTTAGAATTTCTGCAATAGCATATTTTAAGAACAATGCTTCCACTTTTGCATGCAGATATTATAAGTTAAAAGCAGGAGACTCAAGGGAGCTTCTTTTAAGCTATTTATCAACTGCCTTTATATATAATATGGAAGAGAAAGCAATACCTTTGAAAGTGGATTTCATCATAACACCTATAGGTGGAACTAGTGTTAAATGGACTGTAAAGTTAAAGGAGAGATAATATGCCAGATACATCACCAAAAACTATAGCATTTAATAATGAAAGCAATAACAGAGAACATAATATATATACTGAAGAGTTCTTTGGAGGAGCTGATGTATTTATATATATTAATGATGAATTATATGAAGACATAAGTGCAGTTCAGTTTTCTGTAAGTGAAAATGTTAAACCTATTTATGGATATTCAAGCAGGAGATATGACGATTTAGCAATAGGAACAAGAATTGTACAAGGAGTTATTAAAGTACCTGTAAGAAATACAAATCCAAATAAGTATATAACCAATGATTATAAAGATATAAGAAATAAGAAATTAGTCAATACAAAAAGTACTAATGTGCCAAATTGGGTTTATAAATATACAACTGATAAGGATACGCTTGGATCGTCTAATATTGTGCCACAATACAAAGATGTGAAATCAAGCACTATAGCAGATGTTCAGCATAGGCTCGGAGTTGAAGTTACTGGTACAAATGATTTGGAAACTCAAAAGGCTGTAGCAGAATACAAAAAAGCAAATAGTTTGGAAGTTAACAGTAACATTGATATTGTTTTATTAAACAGATTAGATTTATCAGGGAAGAATGTAAAAATCACAACAGGTATTACAAAGTTACGATACAAACCTACAGAAGAATCACCAGCTTATTTTACAATACAGGCGAAAAATAAGGTTGTAATATTAAAGGATTTAGATGATGAATGGTATTATGTGCAAATTAATGAAGGTACAACAGGATATATAAAAAAGAGTGAGGTGATTTAGCTTTGGGTAAATATGAAAATATCGCAACACTATATACTGATACTTATTCAAGATTAGATTTTAGGGAAAAGGTACCCTATGATATTGGAATTCATGCTATTCAAACTGCCTTATATCTTCAGGATTATAATAATAAAGCAGATATTAATATAAATGATTTAGTCTTTGGATATTATGATGTTAATACTCAAAAGATGATTAAAAAATTTCAAATAATTAATAAAATGAAACCAGCTGAAGGTGTTTTAAATGAACCAACTTGGAATGCTATATTTGATGGTCTTGTATTAACTAAAGGTGTTGAATTAGATAAAACTGGAGAAAAAGAAGTAACCATAGTGGATAGTGATAATTTCTTAGATAGAAATTATCTTGTAAACCTAGATCCTGAACAAAAAAATAAAGATTATGATAATGATGGAAATGATAATAATCCTAATAGTGCTGGAGGTATTAATTTCAATAATGATGGAAATTATACCTTAAGTGATGACTTAAATGGAGAAAAGTATGGTGAAGATCTGCACAATTATATAACAGATATAAGAAATATTAGAGGTGGAGACATTATTGATGGCTACGTTACAGGAAATGGAGGATATGTATATTCAGGACCAGATGAATATGTTAGAGATGGCAGCATATCATCGATTGATCCTGGAGATTATAATCTTCTAGGTAAAAAAATAGTAGTTATGGGAAGCGATAACCTAACAGATGGAAATAACAGATGGAATGATTCAAGCATAAGCAGCTTAAATGATAATGACTACCAAAGAGATTATGACTTTATTTACAATCTTTTAGCAAATACTGCTTATTTTGGTGGCGGTTATATAAACCCCCTCCAAGAATCTAATTCGACTACAGATACTTTGGAAAATTACTCGGGTTCTTATGAACGTTCAAATAATAAGCCATTTTTCAGTCCAGATAATATGTCTTCCCTTAGAAGAAGTAAATTTGATATGACCATAGTTTATGGAGCTAAAGGAAAGAAAGCAAGAAAGCTAATAAAAGTAGTTCCAATGAGTGTGACTCAAGAAATGAATGCTAGTGGAGAGCCAATATATGACGTTTATGAATTTGTTGCAAGAGATGTTGTATATAGTGAAGATGATTAAAAATTAGAGAATATAATAAAAAAGTTTAGAGGAGGATTTTAATCATGGGTGGATTTAATGCAAGTGGAGAAGAATTAAGTGCAATGGCAGCAATGGCTAAAAAACAATTGATGAAACAAAACAAAGGGGATGCAGATGCGTCTTTTGACTATTCAAGGATTATGGAAGAATTTAATGAAGAAGAGGAAGTACAGAAAGAGGATGAATATAAACTAAACAATAATTTGAAGGAAAAGCCTTTGGAGAATACTATTACCTATGAAGAAACAAAAACACTTAATCCATATGATGAAGAAGTGTTTCCAGGAGGTCCTACAAAATCTCAAGTAGATTTATGGAAAAAGGAATGGGAAGGCTATGACATATACGTTATTGAACTTTTAGGTAAGTATTCCTTTGTATTTAGAACTTTAGGTAGATTTGAATATAAGCAGCTTGTAAGCTTTGTAGACATTAATTCTCTTCAAAGAGAAGAAAGTATATGCAATGCAGCAGTACTATGGCCAGAGAATTATGATTATAATGTAATGTCTTCTCAAAAGGCAGGAATAGCATCTACCTTGGCAGCAGTTATTATGGAGAAATCAGGCTTTACAGAAGATTATGTCATACAGGAGATATAACCTATGAAACTTTATGATATTCTTTCGATTAAAGAAAAATATAATGGCGAGAAATTAATATATATTAAATTTAATAATCGTGAATATTTATTTAGATTGATTTCAAGTTATGAATACAAAGAATGTAAAATGTTTGCAGAAGACAACTTTACCTTTAATGATGCCATATGTCAGCTAGCAATAGTATATCCAGAAAATATAGACTTTGCTAATCTTGGAATAGCAGGCTTTTCAGATTTTACAGCATCAGTCATTATAGATAAATCCATGATATTTGAGGATATAAGATTAACAGAAATTCTAGAGGAAAACCGCACAAACAATATGACCTTTATAAAAGAGTGTAAGCTTATTATTAAAGCTGCTTTTTCTGAATTATCTTTAAAGGAAATCAATGATATGTCTTATGTAAAAATGATGGAAATGACTGCTGATGCAGAAAAAATACTTTCTCTTAGAGGCTGTAGAAATAGTGATGGATCATTTATAAAAGTAGAATATGAAATAGATGAGGAAAAAATTAAAGAAGCTGAAAAGGAGCTTACAGATAAGGAACTATGGACAAAGGGAATTGATCCTATGCTTTATAATATTGATAAACTTCAGCTAAAAAAGCCTTTAATTGATGAACCATTTATAATGGGACCTAAATGGAATGACGAGGAGTTGAATAGGAATGTTGGAAGACAAATACTTAAAAAGCACTCAGATTAAAGATGCTCAAAATATTAAAAAACTGCTAAAGAAAAAACAAGTAAATGAGCCAATTATTCCTATAGAAAATATAGCTAAGTATTATAGAGATGATAAGCAAAGTAAAGAAATGAAGGTTAGATTAATACCAACTCAAGAGAATATAACACAAAATTACTCCGTTAAAAGTACAAATAAAGTTCAAAATAAAATTAATACTAATGAACTTATAAGTGTTTCAAATCAAATAAAAGGCCTTCAGGAGGCTAAATATAAACTGGAAAAAACCTTAAGTGAAGCAGGGTTTACAGATATAAATATAAATTTTAAATATGGCTCTACATCACCTGCAATAAATTTTAATGCTTATGAAAGCAATAAAGATAAATTTCAAAATAAAATAAAAGAAAGGCTGGGTACCTTATGAATATAAATTCTTTAGCTACAATAAAAAATGAAAAGAGTATATCTAAAATTCAATATGGAAAATACTTAGCTGAATCTACTTTTAAGGATATGTTTTCTTTAAATGAAATTATCAATCCTCTATTGAGCAAGGATTCTTTTTACAAGGTAAATGAACCTTTAAAACTTAAGCAAAAGGAAAAACTTTATTTTTCTAATGCTTATGACGATCTTTTAAGTTCTAATAGAGATGTTGTAATGGAAAAAGGGCATATTTATAAATTTAAAGCATACAAGATTACTTATAATAATTTAAAAGATATACAAGGGCAAGATAAAAATGAAATAATAAAAAACATGTATGAAAATAAGATTTTGTTAGAAATCATAGATTTATATGATTATTTAAAAGATGATATGTTACCAGATCATGAAGATTATTCTTCAGAACTTGGAGTTAAAATATATTACATCGTATTAGACAATGAAGAAGAATTAGAAAAATTCATGAATAAAATAATGACCTTAAGAGCTTCAAAGGAAGCTTTAAATAATGCGTTAGCTACTTCAAGGCAGGATATAAAAGAAAATGCCTTAAAGGAAAAAGAAGAGTGGACTAGCCTAATCAGCTCAGGATATAAAAGTTTTAAATTATATACTGATGCATATGAAAGTTTTAATAAATTTAAATATGAAAATAATTATACTGAAGACTTAAAGACCTTCCTAAAAAATGCAAAAGAGGATGAAATAAAAAAAGTCATACCAGAATTAATAAATACAGAAGGCAATCTAGTTAAGGATAGAGTGGGCTGCTTTATAAATTTATATGAAGATATAGATAAAAATAAGAATTATTATAAGATCCTTAAAGATGCTGTAGAAAGTAAAACTAAAGAATACTTAGGTGATTTTAATTCTAAGGAAGCTAAAGAGGAAGCTTATGAGAATTTAAAGACAAAAGCTTTATATATGGCAAAGGATAATTTAGAGGAGTATATTTTATCAAGTTTAAAGAGCAGA